>JALYMV010000393.1 GCA_030773575.1 Actinomycetota bacterium | reverse complement strand
GTGCAGGCGTCGCTGGGGGTCGCCGAGCGCGTCCCGGAGGGCGGGCTGCCCGCTGCCTGGGAGGAGGCCGACCGGGAGATGTACGCGGCCAAGCGCCGCCGCGGGGGGTCCCCGGCCGCCGGCTGAGGCGGCGCGGGGCGCGGCTCACGGCGCCGCTAGGGTCCCCAGCCGCATGAGCCTCCTGCAGTCGCTGGTGCTCGGCCTGATCCAGGGCCTCACCGAGTTCCTCCCCATCTCCTCGAGCGCCCACCAGCGGATCGTGCCCGCCATGCTCGGCTGGGACGACCCGGGGGCGGCGTTCACGGCGGTGACCCAGCTCGGCACGGAGGCCGCCGTGCTGATCTACTTCCGGCGCGACCTCTGGCGGATCGCGACGAAGTGGCTGCGGGCGCTCCGCGACCGCGCACTGCGCAGCGATCCCGACGTGCGCATGGGCTGGTTCATCGTGATCGCCACGCTGCCGATCGGGCTGCTCGGCTTCGCGTTCCAGGCCCGGATCGAGACGGGCGCGCGCGACCTCGTCCTGATCGGCTGCGTGCTGATCGTCTTCGCCCTCGTCCTGCTGTTGGCCGACCGGGTCGGCCGCCACGAGCGCGACCTCGACGCGCTCTCCGTGCGCGACGGCGTGCTCATCGGGCTCGCGCAGTCCGCCGCGCTGATCCCGGGGGTATCGCGCTCGGGGGCGACCATGACCGCCGGCCTCCTGCTGGGGCTCGAGCGCGCTGCGGCGGCTCGGTTCTCGTTCCTGCTGGCTATCCCGGCCGTCCTCACGAGCGGGCTCTTCCAGCTCGGCGACGCCCTCGGCGGCGGCGAGGGCGCCGGCGGTGAGAGCCCGGCGGCCGTGGCGCTCGCCACGCTCGTCTCCTTCGCGGTCGGCTACGCCGCGATCGCCTGGCTGCTGCGCTACCTGGAAACCCACTCGGTCGGCGTCTTCGTCGCCTACCGCATCGCGCTCGGCGCCCTCGTGCTCTCGCTGGTGGGGGCGGGCGCGATCGCCTGACGTGCTGCATGGCCGACTCCCCACCGTCCCCCTCACCCAAGAGGAGCAACATGAGCCCCAGCGCTGAGCGAGACATCATCGAGGCTTGGGCGGCGGCCGGCCGCAGACTCCAGGTCACCCGAGCCGGCAGCACCGTCTGGGAGGAGGGGTCGGGCGAGCCGGTCATCTGCCTGCACGGCGTGCCGTCGTCGGCGTTCCTGTACCGCAAGGTGCTGCCCGCGCTCGCGGCGCGGGGCAGGCGGGGCATCGCCTTCGACCTGCCCGGGCTCGGACTCGCTGACCGGCCGCGCGATTTCGATTACTCCTGGTCCGGCCTGTCGGCCTGGGTCGTGGCGGCGATCGACGCGCTCGGGCTCGACCGCTTCCACCTCGTCGTCCACGACATCGGCGGTCCGATCGGGTTCGACGTCGTCGCGCGCATCCCGGACCGGATCGCGTCGCTCACCGCCCTCAACACGATGGTGCGGGTGGCATCGTTCAAGCGGCCGTGGTCGATGGAGCCCTTCGCGCGGCGCGGGATCGGAGAGCTCTACCTCCGCACGCTTCACCCGCTGGTGTTCGAGCGGCTGATGCGTCTGCAGGGCGTCGGCTCGCCGGTGCCGGCCGCCGAGCTGCGCGCATACGTCCCCCTGCTCAAGCGGGGCGACGGCGGTGCGGCGTTCCTGCGCATCATGCGCGGGTTCGAGCGCACCGAGGGCTTCGAGCGACGCATCCTGGCGGCGCTCGCTGGCCGAGCGTTCCCGGCCCAGGTCCTCTGGGGCGAGCGCGATCCGGCCCTCAAGCTCGACCCGTACGGAGAGCACGTCCGGGAGGCGCTGGGCGTCGAGGGGGTCGCTCGGCTACCGGGCAGGCACTTCGTGCAGGAGGACGCGCCGGAGCAGGTCGCCGAGCACGTCAGCCGCCTGATCGGCTCTGCCCCGGGCTGACGTCGCGGGTCGCGCCTGGCTCGTGCCGACCGCAATGCGGATGCGGATCCCCGATGAACGGGAGCGACGGGACTCGAACCCGCGACCTCCGGCCTGACAGATAGCCGAGCTGGGGGTCGTTTGGCTCTAGATCTGGCTTCCTGCCGTAAGTCGGGTCGCGTTTTCACGGTCCAATCGGGCTGGTTTGGTACCCGTGTGGTGGTGGTCCGTGACCGCGGACCCGTCTACTACGCGAAGTGGCGCGACACGACGGGCCGGCAGGTCAAGCGGCGGTTGGGGCCGGCGTGGGCGGAGCGAGATGGCGAGAGCTGGAGGCGCCGGCGCGGCCGGGTGCCGGAAGGTGCGCTCGACGAGCGAGCGGCGGTGGTCGCGATGGGCGACGCGATCCGCGAGCACGAGTCGGCGATCGGCGAGCCGCAGCTGAGCCGCGCCGTGACGTTCGCCGACGCCGCCGCGGTGTGGCTGCACCACATCGAGCACGTCGAGGGCTGCAAGCCGTCGACGCTCGCCGACTACCGCTACATGCTCGCGCCCGTCGACGCGCTTGCGCGGAAGCGCGGGCGCGCGGCGGCGGCGCGGATCATGCGCGCCCTCGGGCACCGGCCGCTCGCCTCGATCACGAAGCCCGACGTCGCCCGCTTCCTCGCCCCTCTCGATGCCGAGCCAGGGATGGGACCGCGCACGGTCAACAAGCACCGCCAGGTCCTCTGCTCGGTGTTCGAGCACGCGATGCGTGAGGACACGTTCCGCCTGCCGGCCAACCCGGCCCGCGGCACCGACAAGCGACGCGAGCCCGACGCCCGCCCGATCGACTTCTATGAGCCCGAGGAGGTGCTCGCGCTCGCCCGCGCCGCGCGCGAGGGCCTGCACCGCGACCCGCGCCGCCCCGGCGTGACGCCGGAGGAGATCGTCGAGCGCCGGCGCGCGGACGAGCAGGATGCCGCGCTCTACCTCGTCGCGGCCTTCACCGGCCTGCGCCTCGACGAGCTGCTCGGGCTGCGCTGGCGCAACGTGAAGTTCGCCGACGCGAAGCTGACGGTCGAGGCGAGCTGGTCTTCGGGCAGGTTGTCATCGCCGAAGTCACGCAAGTGGCGCGCGGTCCCGTTGGCCGATCAGCCCGCGGCCGTCCTCGATCAGCTCTCGCAACGCCAGCTCTTCACCGCCCGCGACGATCTCGTGTTCTGCAGCGCCGTCGGCACCTACCTCGACGCGTCGGCCCTCCGCCGCCGCTACCGGCGAACCCAGGAGGCGGCCGGCCTGCGCCCGCTGCGCTTCAACGACCTGCGCCACTCGTTCGGCAGCCTCGTCATCCGTGAGTTCGACCCGGTGGCGGTCAAGGACTTCATGGGCCACGCCAAGATCATGACGACCGAGCGGTACCTGCATGCCCGTTCGCGCCGGACGGAC
Source organism: Actinomycetota bacterium (assembly GCA_030773575.1). Classification (GTDB taxonomy): domain Bacteria; phylum Actinomycetota; class Thermoleophilia; order Solirubrobacterales; family Solirubrobacteraceae; genus JACCYI01. Next base: position 2,917 of record JALYMV010000393.1, on the reverse strand, counting down.
GCGGCGCGGCTGACGAAGGCGTTCGCGGGCGAGCCAGACCGAATCCAGGCAGCCGCCTGATAGTCGCCCGCGTGACTCCGACATCGCTGCAAGATCAAGTCGACGCGCTCGTCTCCCAGCAAGGCGGCGATCCACGCGAAGACGTTCTCCTGACGACGCCGGTGCGCGACTACGGCACGCCGACGAGCACGCCGGGAGCCAACAGCACGCAGGGCGTGCTCCTCGAGGACGGTACGCGGGCGTTCCACAAGACCTTCGCCGGTGTGAACACACAGGTTGCGCACGCCTATGGCCACCATCCCGACCAGGTACCGATCAACGAATGCGCGGCGTGGCGACTCGCGCACGTGCTCGGACAACCGCTCTCGGACCTCGTGGCCCCGACGGTGATGTGGAGCTACGGCGGCGAGCCGGGCGCTCTGATCGCCGGCCTCGACGGCGTCAACCTCACCGGGGAGCCGTTCTCAAGCGCGCCGGATCAGTGCCTGGCAGCCGCGTTCTTCGACGCGCTGATCGCGCAGCAGGATCGGCACATTGGAAACCTGCGGTGGGACGCCGCCGCCGGCCGGCTCGGCCTCTACGACCACGGCTATGCGTTCGCCCGGACCGGGATGCCGCTCAACTCATCGAAGTTCGTGCGGTTCCGCTGGGACGAGGGCGAGGAGGATCTTCAGGGCTGGGAGCTCACGGCGCTGGACGGGCTGCTCGGCTCGCCGTCGCTCCTGGGCATGCGAGACATCCTGGTTCCGGGCGCAGCTGATGCCCTCGAGGATCGCGCGCGCCGGATGCGGACGAGCGGCGAGATCCTTCGACTCGGCGAGTTTTGAGCGCGATGGTGGTTTACTACCTTAGCCAAGGGGTAAACCTAGGACCAGCCCCTGCCGATACGTCCACGAGGAGGTGACGCGCGATGGTTGTCGTCGAACTTCGAGAGCAGCGCTTGGATCACGATCACGTCGAGTGGCAGACGGTCGCCGTGCTCCGCGTCGACGGCGGGCACGTCGCGATCGAAGGCGACGAGGGCAGGCTGGACCGCAGCCTGCCGGCGCTGAGCCTCTCGACGGGGAAGCAAGTCCGCTTCGAGGACGACCCTGAGGATTGGGCGCGGAGCCTGCCGACAGTGCTCCATGCGCCCGACTTCGAGGCGGTTGTCGTCGAGGACAGCAGCCCACCGAAGACGCCGATCCACGAGCGCGAGCCCGTCGCGGTCGAGGAGGCGGCCGCACCTCCCGCCATCCACTGATGCCGCGCACCGCCCGCTCGGAGATCCTGGCGAAACAGGTGGGCGAGGCGGTGCGCTCCGCGCGGCGGCAGGCGTCGCTTACACAGGCGCAAGTCGCGGAGCGGCTCGGCGTCTCCCCGCCCTACGTGGCGAACGTGGAAGCCGGACGCGAGAACATCACGCTCGGACAGCTCGCGAACATCGCCGCGGCGCTGGGGGCCGGGCTCGACGTGTCGTTCCCGCTGCCCGACCGCGAGCGAGTGACCGTGCCCGACGCCCGAGCGTCTCGGTGAGCATCGTTCGGCCGTTCGACGGGGACCCGTGCGCGCTGCATACTGCGTGAGGACCGCATGACGACCGAGCGCGAAAGCAGCGCCTCAGGGCGCGCGAGCGACGAGCGAACCGAGCACAGCTATTCGCTGTCGCTCACTGGTGCGCCGGGCTCAGGCTCACCCGCCGCCCAGGCGCTGGACGAAACGATCGACGCGTCGATCGAAGGCCGGCGGCTCTATCCGGACGGATCGATGTTCATCAGCGCCGACGAGCCCCAGATCGGTCGCGCCATCGCCATTGCCGTCGATGAGAATCGCCCTGTCGTGCTGTGCTTCGCCGACGGTCGGCGATACGTACTGCACCCCGCCTCGCCCGCAGGAACCTGACTCACCCGGTGTCATCGGCGTCCATGAGCCGGCGAAGCGCTTCCTCGACACGATCGCGCACGAAGCGGCGGTGCCGGCCGATCTTGATCGACGGCAGGATGCCCCGCCGCGCGTAGTCCTCGACCGTCGAGCGCGGCATCCCGAAGCTGGCCGCGATCTGCCGAGACGTGAGGAGCTGGTCGAGCATCGGGTGGTCGGTGGTGTGGCTCACGGGGGTGGTTCCTCTCTTGGGTCGCCTGTCACTCATGTCGGACGCAGTGGCTCGCATGGCTGTCCTCCTGCTCGGTCTCGCCCGCTCGCTCCTCGCTCACCCAGACGGGGGAGGACCGAGGCGGGCAGTCCTCGCTTCTCATCGGCTGATCCCTCTGCCGAGGGTCCGCTCGAGCGCGAGCGGCTGCGCCTCGCTTCGCGCCAGCGAGCGCGCGAGCTGCTGGCGCGCGCTCGGGACGAGCTCGGCGGGCGTCTCCGGAGCGAACTCGGCGCGTTCGGCGACTGCCCGCTCGGCGATGTAGATCCGGTTCTCACGACGGCCGCGAGTCAGCGCCGCGTAAGCCCACTCGCGCGATATGCCGGGGTCGGCGAGCACGTAGGCGCGGTCGACCGTCATGCCCTGCGCGACGTGCGCGGTCACCGCGTACCCGTGTGAGACCGGTCGATGCCCGTGCTCGGTGCGCCGGAGCAGGAACCGCGGGCCGAGTTCGACGCGCTTCCCACCGCGGTCCAGTTCGACCGCGAGCCGCAGACGCCCGCTGTCGACGCCGACGACGCGCGCCTGGTCGCCGTTGTTGATCCCGAGCGCGCCATCGTTGCGGCGGATCACGAGCCGGTCGCCGACGGCGAAGCGCGTACCGAGCACGTCGACCTCGTCCTCCGCGAGACGGTCCGCGGCCCGCATCCTCTCCCGCGCGCGGCGGTTGAGGTCCTCCACGTCGATGCGGCGACTGGCGATCATCAACCTCCCGTCCGTTCCGCCGTTCCACCAGTCGTCGACCAGCCGGTCGCGCGCGTCGGCCTCGCGATGCGCCACCGTGATGCG
>JALYMV010000392.1 GCA_030773575.1 Actinomycetota bacterium | reverse complement strand
GGCTCGGCCGTCGCGGCCACCCGCCGCCGCAACCCGCGCGCCTGCGCGCGGGCGCGCAGGAAGACGGCTGCCCCGACCGCGCCCGCGACGGCAGGGGCGGCGAGGAAGAAGAGAAGATCGTGGCCGGAGAAGAGGCTCACCGGGACACGACCCTACTCGACCTGGGGGCGGCTCAGCTCGTCCGGACGATCAGGACGCTGCACGGGGCGTGGTGGGAGACCTTGTTGGGCACGGATCCGAGCAGGAAGCGCTTGGCGCCGGTCATCCCCTTGTTGCCGACCACGATCAGGTCCGCGCCGCGCTCCTCGGCCACGTCGAGGATGGCGTCGGCCGGGTCGCCCTCGCGGGCGAACGTCTCGACCTTGACGCCCGAGTTGCCGACGGCCTCGCGTGCCTCCTGGAGCGTCGCGTCGACGTCCTCGCGCGGGGTGATCGTCCACTGGAGGTCCTCGGGCGCCTGGCGGGACTCCTCGCGCAGCCGCTGACTGGAGACCGGCTCGTAGGCGGAGACGATGTCGACGGTGGCGCCGAGGTGCTTGGCGAGGTCGACCGCCTCCTGCACGGCCTGGCGCGCCGTGTCCGACCCGTCCGTGCCCACCACGATCGATCCGAACATCCCAACCACTCCTCGTCTGTCGCCGCCGAGCCTGAGCGCGGGCGATGATAGGGCGTCCGTACATTGGGAGGCGGTGCGCTCGATCGACCTCCACACGCACGTGCTGCCGGCGGTCGACGACGGGCCCGCGACGCTCGAGGGCTCGCTCGAGCTGGCGCGCGCGGCCGAGGCGGCCGGCACGGCGGTGCTCGCGGCCACGCCCCACGTCAACGACAGCCGCTTCATCGAGCCGGCGGCCATCCCCGGCGCCGTCGACGAGCTCAACGGCCACCTCCACGCAGCGGGCATCGGCGTCGAGGTCGTCGCGGGGGGGGAGATCGCGCTCCCCCGGGTGCTCGACCTCAGCGAAGCGGAGCTCGCCGGCCTGGGGCTGGGGGGCGGCCCGTGGGTGCTGCTCGAGTCGCCGTTCGCCGCGGTGGGAGCTTTTGAGGCGCTGATCCTCGAGGTCCACGCCCGTGGCCATCCGGTCCTGCTCGCCCACCCGGAGCGCTGCGCCGCCTTCCAGCGAGACCCGGCACGCCTCGAGCGGCTGGTGGAGTCGGGGGTGCGTCTGCAGGTCACGGCGGGCGCGCTGACGGGCGCCTTCGGCTCGAAGGTACGCGAGTTCTCCCTGCGCCTGCTGCGCGGCGGCCTCGTCCACGTCATCGCCTCCGACGCCCACGACGCCATCCGCCGGCCGCCCGGGATCGCCGCCGCCATCGAGGCGGCCGAGCGAGCGATCCCCGGCGTCGCCGCCCGCGGACCGTGGCTGACCGAGGCGGTCCCAGCCGCGATGCTCGCCGGACAGCCCCTCCCGGAGCCGCCCCCGCTCGTGGAGCAGCCCCGCAGCGGCCGGTGGCGACGGCGGCTCGGCGCCGTCGGGCGGCGCTAGAGGAGCTTGGTCAACGCGATCGCCGCGCCGGCCAGGACCATCACCACGACGGCGATCTGCGTGTAGATCCAGAACGGGGCCACCGCCAAGAGACTATCCGGCCACGGCACGGCTGCGGGAGCGGCGGGGCGGCCCGTAGCGCCGCCACGCCTCCCAGGGGTCGTTCCACGCCAGCGCCTGGTTGGTCTCGCAGCGGAGGGCGAAGGTGGCCCAGCGCGGCAGGCTCAGCCCGACCTCGCGCGCGGCGGCGAGGTCGAGGCGAGGGTGGATCCAGCGGACGCCCGCGCGCGCCGGCCCGGCCGCGGGGCGCGGGGCGCCGGTGAGGTCGGCATGGGCGATCGCCGGGAGGTTGACGCCCGCCACGGCCCCTGCCTGCGCCCACAGCGTCAGGCGCGGGTTCACCTCGAGCAGCGCGAGCCGGCCGTCCGGGTCGCGCTTGAAGTCGAGCTTGGCGGGGCCCACGATGCCCAGGCGCCGCACGACGTCGCGCCCCTGCCCGCTCACCTGCTCGTCCCGAGTCGTGACCAGTGCCGAGCTCACGCCGAACCGGGCCGGGTAGGTCCGGATCTTGCGACCGGTGAACTCGCCCGCGATGTCGCCGGCGCGATCGACGTAGACGTGATAGCTGAGGATCTCGGCCTCCGAGCCGGGGACGATCTGCTGGGCGAGCAGCTCGAGGCCGGCCTCCGCCAGGCGGGGCCACAGCCGCCTGAGTTCGGCGGCGTCCTCGACGTAGAGCGCCTTGGCCCGCTCGCCGAGCGCGTCCCAGCGCTCGTCGCGGTAGGGCACCGGCTTGAGGATGAGCGGGAACCCGAGCCCCACGAGATCCGACGCGTCGGCGCGATCCGTCGCGACGCGACGGGCCTCGGGCACGTCGAGCGCCAGCCGCTCCGCCAGGTCCTGGAAGCGCCCCTTGTCGACGAGGTCCTCGACGAGCTCCGGGGCCGGGAGCAGGAGGCGGAAGTGGCCGGCGAGCCGGTCGCGCGCCCGCGACACCTCCAGCAGGACCGCGTCGGAGTCGAAGAGCAGCACCGGCGGCTCCGCCTGGGCGCGGGCGTGGGCGACGAGGGCGTCGACCAGGGCCCCGGGGCCGAGGTCGATCCCCGCCGCCGCGAATCGAGAGAGCCGCGCCGGCGCGTCAGGCGGGCCGACGACGACCGAGCGGATGCCGGCCGCCCCGAGCGCGCGCACGACCTCGACGCCCCCGACGACACAGGCCAGCGTGCGATCTGGACGCCTACCGGCCAAGGGGGCAGCCTAATCGGCGAGGCGCGCCGTGGGAAGGCTCACGGCGTCCTCCGGTCAAGTTCGGTGCACGATGTGCCGATGTCGCCCACGGCGATCAACTCGATCTGCCTTCCCCGCGACGAAGGAACCGCCTTGAGCGATCTTCTTGAGATTGGACAGAGCACGTTCGCCGACCGCTACGGCGTCGCGCCTGTCGCCGTCCGCCACCACCTGGTCGGCCACCCCTTGCTCACCGTCGAGATGCTCGCGGAGCTGGCCGACGAGCTGCCGCCGGACAAGACGGAGCACAACCTCGGGAACATCTCGACCGTCGTCGCCGACGCCGAGGTCCCGTCGCTCGGCGTCTCCGCCGGCGAGGTTGCGCGAACGATCGAGTCGAGCCGGTCATGGCTCATCCTGCGCAACATCGAGATCGTCCCGCGCTACAAGGCCCTGCTGGACGCGTGCCTCGACGAGGTCGAGCCGCTCGTGGGCCGCCGTGAGGGCCCCATGGAGGGCCGGGAGGGCTTCGTCTTCCTCTCGGCGCCCAACTCCGTCACCCCCTCGCACTTCGACCCCGAGCACAACTTCCTGCTCCAGATCCGCGGCACCAAGACCATGAACGTCGGCCAGTTCGACGACGCCGCCATGGAGCACCGCGAGCTCGAGCGCTACTACGGAGGCGGGCACTCCAACATGCCGAGCGAGCCGCGGGACATCGTGCCGTTCGGGCTCGAGCCGGGTGACGGGATCTACCTCCCGCCGCACGCGCCGCACTTCGTCAGGAACGGGCCGGCGGTCTCCGTCTCGCTCTCGATCACCTGGCGGACGGCGGTCACCCAGCGCCGCGCCGTCGCCTACCAGGCCAACGCCCGGCTGCGCCGCATGCGCCTGCGGCCGCGACCCCCGGGCCAGAACGCGACGGCGGACCGGGCCAAGGAGGCCGCGGTCCTGACGAACCGCGCGCTCAGCCGCCGGCTCAGCCGCGTGCGGCGCAGAGCCGAGGACTGAGCTCACGCGCCTGGCGCGCGAGGTCCGGCGGCGCCTTGGCGGCCCCGCCGGATGACCCGCCGGACGGCCACCTCGACGCCCACGGCAGGCTTCATGAGGCGGCCCCGCCGGGAGCCCGTCGGGACCATGAGCGTCTGCAGCCGCCTGCGGTCAGGCCAGATCCGGTTGATGAGCTCGTTGGCGGGGTCCGCGCAGGAGTCCGCGAACTCGACCGCCGGCATCTCGTGGTGGAGCCGGTGGATGGCCTCCGCCTCGAGCAGCGCGCCCGGCGAGAAGCGGGCGAGCTCGGCGTCGTAGGCGACCTTGAAGCCGTAGAGGGCCGGGCCGTCGACCAGGTTGCACTGCATCGAGGCCGTGCGCCCGCCGGCCTCGAGCGCGACGACCTGCAGGTGTCCGCGCGCCGCCATGCCCGCGCACATGCGGCGGAAGAAGGCCGCGTCGCGGGGGTCGCTGGCCAGCGCGGTCCCGCGCTCCCCCTTCCACCCGCCGAGCTCCATGGCGAGGAAGGCCTCCCAGGCCGCGGGGTCGTCGGAGCGGTCGACGACGGCGGGCTCGCCGCCGAGCTCTCGGCCGAGCGCACGCTTGCGGGAGCGGAGCTTCTTGCGGCTGTCGCCGCTGAGCGACTCCACGAGGTAGGTGCACTCGGGCCGCCGGCGCAGCGCCGCGCGGTCGAACTCGGCGTACACGAGCGGCTCGATCCGGCGCGACTGCAGGCGGGCGGCCAGCGTGTGGCCCAGGGGCCCGCCGGGATCGAACGGATGGAGGACGAGGGCGGTCGTGCGGCGCTCGCCGGCCAGGAGGTCGAGCAGCGCGTCGACCGCGGGCTCGAGCGCGCCGCCGTCGACCAGCGGCGTGCCGAGGTACGCGTACTCGGGCAGCCAGGGGGGCAGGACCGGCAGCTGGGTGCGCCGCCAGCGCCGCGTCCGCCCGACCGGGAGCAGCGCGAGCCAGCGCTCGCCGTCACGGACCCGGATCAGCGTCATGTCCTCGCCCGTCGCCACCGCGCTCGACACCACGAACTCGGGTCGCAGGAAGGGGTTGGGCTCCGCCGCGCGGTCCGCCAGCCCGGTCCATGCCTCGACGTCGTCGGGGGCGAGGGAGGCGGTCGTCAGGATGGAGACGGACGGAGCTCCGCTCACCGCCCCACCGCCCGCAGCATGCGCTCGTAGAGGCATCCGGTGGCCTCGACCATCGCGCTCACGGTGAAGCGCTGCTCGAACGCCCGCCGGGCGCCGCGGGCGAGGGCCTCGAGCTGCTCGGGATCATGGAGCACCTCGTCCATCACGCGGGCGAGGTCGGCGAGATCGCCGGGAGCGACCAGGCGCCCGCCGACGCCGTCCTCGACCGCCTCGGGCGTCCCGCCGACGCGGGTGGCGATCACGGGGGTCGAGCAGGCCATCGCCTCCAGCACGCTGATGGGCAACGACTCCCACAGCGACGGCAGCACGAACGCATCGAGGGCGGCGAGGTAGGGTGCGCTGCGCTCGCGGAACGGGAACAGCCGTACCTCGTCCTCGAGGCCGAGCCGCACCACCTCCGCCGCGAGCCGGCCGGCCAGGCTGCCGTTGCCGACCACCGCGACCCGGAAGTCGAGGCGCCCGCGGCCCTTGAGGATGCCGGCCGCGCGCACCAGCGTGAGCGGGTCCTTCTGGGCGTCGAGGCGGCACACGGAGCCGGCGAGGCGGCCGTCGCCGCGGAAGGCGACCAGCTCGGGGTCGGGCTTCGGCGCCCCGCACGGCGGCACGCCGTTGTGGATGACGTGGGTGCGGCGGTCGGCACCGCGC
>JALYMV010000391.1 GCA_030773575.1 Actinomycetota bacterium | reverse complement strand
GCGCCGCCCACCGCCCCGAGCCGCCCAACCCCGCAGAGGACGTCGAGTGGGAGGGGCGGCCGATCCGCCGCACCCCCGACACCGGCCCGCGCCCCCGCGCCCGGCCTGCGGCGCCGAGCTGGGAGGGCGAGCCGCCCGAGGCGCCGACGGCTCAGCGGCCGCCGAGGTAGAGCCCGAGGGGCAGCAGCAGCGTCGAGAGGAAGATCATCCCGATCCCCGTGGCGATCAGGCCCTTGCTCTTGTAGAGGTGCCCGGTCGCCCCGACGAGGAAGCCGAGCGCCATCAGCGCGATGAAGGGATACGGCGACGGCGTGAAGGCGGCGAGCACTCGGGCGAGTATGGCCCACTCCCTATCCTCATGCGCTCGTATGGACGTGCAGCCCGCATCTGTCGAGGAGGTCGCCGCCGGCCTGCGCAGCGCCGGCTATCTGCCGGGCGCGTCGACCTCGCTGGTCGCCTACCTGGCCGCCCGCCTGGGCAAGCCGGTGCTCGTCGAGGGGCCCGCCGGCGTGGGCAAGACGGAGCTCGCCAAGGCGCTCTCGCGCTACCTGGACCGCGAGCTCGTGCGCCTGCAGTGCTACGAGGGGCTCGACGAGGCCAAGGCGCTGTATGAGTGGAACTACCGCAAGCAGCTGCTGCGCATCCAGGCCGAAGCCGACGGGACGGGCTGGAGCGCGGTGCAGGAGGACATCTTCGGCCAGGAGTTCCTGCTCGAGCGCCCCCTGCTGCATGCGATCGCCTCCGAGCGGCCGGTCGTCCTGCTCATCGACGAGATCGACAAGACCGACCAGGAGTTCGAGGCGATGCTCCTCGAGCTGCTCTCCGACTTCCAGATCACCATCCCCGAGCTCGGGCGGGTGGAGGCGCGCTCCCAGCCCGTGGTCCTGCTCACCTCCAACAACACGCGCGAGCTCACCGAGGCGCTCAAGCGCCGCTGTCTGTACCTCTGGCTCGACTACCCGGAGACGGGGCATGAGCTCGAGATCGTGCGGATGCACGCGCCGGCGCTCTCCGAGCGGGTGGCGGGCAAGCTCGTCGAGGTGGTCCGGCTGGTCCGCGAGCTCGACCTCAAGAAGCCGCCGTCGATCGCCGAGTCGATCGACTGGGCGCGCGCGCTGCTGCTGCTGGGCGCCGACGACATCGACGAGGCGACGTTCCGCTCGACGCTCTCGATCATCGTCAAGCACCGCGCGGACCTCGACACGGTCGCCGAGCGCGCCGGCGTGAAGCTCGGCGGCGTCCTGAGCGCCTAGGTGATGCCCGCCGCCCGGCCGGCGGGCTTCGACGCGCGGCTGCTGGAGTTCGCCGAGACGCTCCGGGCGGAGGGCGTCGCGGTCGGCACGAGCGAGCTGCTCGACGCGTTCGCAGCGCTCGGCGAGGTGGGCTGGACGGAGCGGGTGGCGTTCCGCGAGGCGCTCGCGGCGACGCTGGCGAAGTCGCCCGAGGACCGGCGGGCGTTCGACCTGCTCTTCGAACGCTTCTTCTTCCGCGCGGTCGAGCAGGCGGCGATCGACCTCGGCGTCCGCGAGGGCGGCGAGGACGACGGCGAGGAGCCGGGCGATCTCGAGGCGGGCGGGGACGCCGACCGCAACGACGGGATCACGGGCGGCGAGCAGATCGACTTCGACGCGCTGCGCGCCGCGGTCGTGCGGGCGATCCGCGAGGAGGACGAGTCCGCGATGCGCGACCTCGCGCGCCTGGCGATCGCGGCGTTCGGCCGCCGCGGCGAGGGCTCTGGCGTCCTCGGGGTCGACGTCCAGCGCATCCGCCGCGCGCTCGGCCTGCGCTCGGAGCCCGGCGGCCCGCCGCCGGTCGACCCCACCGCCCCCGTGGCCGAGGGGCTCAGCCGCGACAAGATCCGCCGCTTCGAGCGCCACCTGCGCGCAGAGCTCGAGCGCTCGCAGATCGAGCGCACCCAGTCGCTGCCGCCGGCGCGGCCGCTCTCAGAGCTCGACCGGGCGCTGCCCTCCGGCCCGCTGCAGGACCTCGCCGCCGTGCACCGGGTGGTCGCCCAGCTCAAGCGGCGGCTCGCGACCCAGGGGCGCGAGGCGCGCGGCTCCCAGCGCCACGCCCACGTCGACGTCCGCCGCACCATACGTGCGTCGCTGCAGACGGGCGGCGTGCCGGTCGAGCTGCGCTACCGCCCCAAGCGCCCGCGCCGCCCCGAGCTCTACGTCCTGTGCGACGTCTCGACCTCGGTGACGAGCGCGTCGGTCTTCTTCCTCTCCGTCCTGCACGCCCTCCACGACTCGTTCCGGCGGATGCGCTCCTTCGTGTTCGTCGAGCGCATCTCCGAGGTCACCGAGGTCTTCGACGACGAGCGCGACTTCAAGGCGGTCTCCCGGGCGATCGGCCGCGACGCCGGCGTGGCCGACGTGTCGGGCTACACGGACTACGGGCGGGTGTGGCGCGAGTTCCTCGAGCAGGTGGAGGACGACCTCCACCCGCGCGCGACGGTGATCGTCCTCGGCGACGCGCGGACGAACGGCCGCGACCCGCGCGCCGACGTCTTCGCCCGCATCGTCGCCCGCGCCGGCCGGACGTTCTGGCTCAACCCGGAGCCGCGGCTCTACTGGAACTACGGCGACTCGGTGATCTCCGCCTACGAGCGCTATTGCGAGGCGTTCGAGTGCTGGACCACCAGCCAGCTCGAGGACTTCGTCAAGGCGCTCACGCGGCCGGACCGGTAGGCCGGTGCCCGTCGGGGTACAGGTCCGGCATGGACGCGCTCATCACCCTCCTCACGATCGTCTTCGCCCAGGAGAGCGGACCGGGCGAAGGCTCCGGCGACGTGCTCCCCGGGCTGCTGCTCATCTTCGGCGCGCTGGCCGCCGTCATCGTCGCCATCGCCCTGATCTGGACCTTCGCCGCCAAGCGCGGCAGCCGCACCCCGAAGCACGAGCCGCACGAGCGCGACCACGTGGGGCATTAGGGCCGCAGCCGCCGCGGCCGGTGCGCCTTGACCGGCGCCGAGAAGCCCTTGAGGCGCTTGGTGCCCGCGAAGGACCACTCGAAGTCCTCGCCCACTGCGTCGCGGACGGGCTCGGAGACCAGGACGGTCGCCGGGCGGGCGCGGGCGGTGAGGCGGCTGGCCAGGTTCACGGTCGAGCCGTACCAGTCGCCCCACCGGTTGACCGCCGGGCCGTAGGCGACGCCGGCGCGCAGCGGCGGCAGCCCGGCCGCCTCGGCCGACTCGAC
>JALYMV010000390.1 GCA_030773575.1 Actinomycetota bacterium | reverse complement strand
GGGCAACGGGGCCGGCCGCCTTGAACGCGAAGTTGACCGCGGCGGCGGCCGCGATGGCGATCCAGACCGCCGTCATGGCCGCCTCCGCCGGAGGAGGACGGCCGCGCACGCCGCGATCACCGGCAGCCCGGGCGGCGTGATCGGGATGAGGACGAGCGCGATCAGCGCGGCCGCGGCGGCGGCCGGCCGGCCCGCCGGGGAGCGCAGCTCTGTGACCAGCAGGTAGAGGAAGAAGGCGGGGAAGAGGGCGTCCAGGCCGATCGTCTTCGGGTCGACGATCCCCTCCCCGAGCAGGACGCCCGCCAGCGTCCCCAGCACCCAGCAGGTGAACTGCGGCGCCGTGGCGCCCAGCAGCCGCCGCGGGCCGAACCGCGCCGGCGCCGTCCGCGCCAGCACCAGCGAGGTGTCGATGATGGCCTGCCCCTCGAGGGCGCGGCGCACGCGGCTGCCGCGCATGGACGGCCCGATCGCCACCCCCATGGCCAGGAAGCGGCCGTTGACGAGGACGGCCGCGAGGATCGCCGCGATCACGCCGCCGCCGGCGCCGAGCACGGACGCGATCGCGAACTGCGCCGAGCCCGAGAAGACGATGGTCGACATCACCACGGGCGCGACGACGCCCCAGCCCAGCCCTGCAGCGGCGACGCCGAACGACGCGCCGATCAGGAGGGTCGGGACGATCAGCGGCAGCGCGGCCCTCGCGCCGGCGACGTAGGAGTCCTCGGGAGGCGGGGGGTCCACCCGGCCCATCCTCTCCGCCCCCGGGGCGGAGGTCCAATCACGATTGCTTGGAGCGGCGATAAGCCGCCGCCTCGCGGGGTCTAGGAGTCCATCGCCTCGTAGGCCTCGTCCTCGATGAGCTCGGCGATCTCCTCGTCGCTCATCTCCTCGCCCTGCTGGGAGAGGTAGCGCCGGACCTCCTTGGCCAGGTCGTCGTCGTTGGCGGCGGAGAGGGTCTCGTGCTCGAGGTCGAGGGTGCGCATGGGGATGTTCTACTCCTTCCTCAGCCGCGCGCGTTGCGCAGCCGCTCGCGCTCGCGCGTGAACGAGAACGCGTCGTGCTCGAGGTCCTCGTCGGCGCGGATGACGTGCATGACGGCGTTGACGAGCGCGAGGTGGGTGAACGCCTGCGGGAAGTTGCCCAGGTGGCGGCCCGTGCGCGGGTCGATCTCCTCGGCGTAGAGCCCGAGCGGGCTCGCGTAGCCCAGCAGCCGCTCGCACAGCTCGCGCGCGAGGTTGTGCTCCCCGATCTCCGCGAGCGCCGAGACGAGCCAGAAGGAGCAGATCGCGAACGTCCCCTCCTCCCCGCTGAGGCCGTCGTCGGTCTCCTCGACGCGGTAGCGCAGCACGAGCCCGTCGTCGGTGAGCTCGTTGGCGATCGCCATCACGGTCGCCTGCAGCCGCGGGTCGTCGGGCGGCAGGAAGCGCACGAGCGGCATGAGCAGAACGGACGCGTCGAGCGCGTCGGTGTCGTAGTGCTGGCAGAAGACGGCCCGCTCGTCGAGCGCGTGCTCGAGGATGTCGGCGTGGATCTCGTCGGCGGCCTCGCGCCAGCGGGCGGCCAGCTCGTCCTCCTCGCGCAGCTCCGCCAGCCGGGCGCCGCGGTCCACCGCCACCCAGCACATGAGCTTGGAGGAGGTGAAGTGCTTCGGGTCGCCGCGGACCTCCCACATCCCGTGGTCGGGCTCCCGCCAGCACCCGAGTGCCGCCTCGACCTGGCGCTTGAGGATCGGCCAGATCCGCTCCGGCAGGTGGTCGCGCGACTTCGTGTGCAGCCAGAAGGAGTCGAGGATCGCCCCCCAGACGTCGTGCTGGTTCTGGGCGAACGCGCCGTTGCCGATCCGCACGGGGCGGGCGTTCTCGTAGCCGGCGAGGTGGGGCAGGATCTCCTCCGGCAGCGCCGCGCGGCCGTCGATGCCGTACATGATCTGCAGCCGGCCCTTGGGGTCCTCGGCGACGTCGGCCAGGAACGCGAAGAAGTCGTTGGCCTCCCAGTCGAAGCCCAGCGTGTAGAGGCTCCACAGCATGAAGGTGGAGTCGCGGAACCACATGTAGCGGTAGTCCCAGTTGCGTTCGCCGCCGGGCGTCTCTGGCAGTGACGTGGTTGCGGCGGCGACCAGGGCGCCCGTCGGCGCGTAGGAGAGCCCCTTGAGGGTCAGCGCGCTGCGCTGGAGGTAGTAGCGCCAGGGGTGGTCGGGGAACTCGCCGCGATCGAGCCAGTGCTGCCAGTGGTGCGCCGTCCACACCAGCCGGTCCAGCGCCTCGGGCAGCGTCCGCGGCCCGGGGTGCTCGCTCCACCCCAGCGCGCAGTAGACCTGCTCGCCCTGCTTCATCAGGTGGCGGGCGGTGACGTGGGAGCCCTCGATGCCAAGGTTGAGATCGGACGTCAGCGTCAGCCCGACCTCGGCGCCGTCGGGGCGGCAGACCACCTCGTGGTAGTCCTCGCCCGCGTAGCTCCACTTCGCGCGCACGCGGCCGTAGTCGAACGCCGGGTCGCAGTCGAGGGAGACCTGGACCTCGCCCTGCACGCAGCGGACGGTGCGCAGGAGGACGTGCTCGGCGTCGTAGTCGGTCGGAGCGCGGCGGTGGGTGCGTGAGCGGTCGCGCTCGTGGTGCCACGGGCCCATCAGCAGGACGTCACGGACGACGATCCAGCCGCCCGGGGCGTCCCAGCTCGTCTCGAGGACGAGCGTGCCGGGCAGGTAGCGGCGGTCGGCGGGCACCGAGACGCCCTCGGGCCCGATGCGGAAGGTGCCGGCGTCGCGGTCGAGGATCGCGCCGAATATGCTCGGGGAGTCCATCCGCGGCAGGCAGAGCCACTCGACCTGGCCGCTCGGCGCCACGAGCGCGGTCGTCTCGCAGTCCGACAGGAACCCGTAGGACGCGATCGGCGGGAAGGCGCTGCGGTGGGAGTGCGGGACCTCGGAGGGCGCCACGGGCCTCGGAGCCTTTCTAGGGCTCGGCGGTGAACTCCTGCTCGATGGCGAGGATCTTCGAGAGCCGGCGGACGTGGCGGTCCTCGCCGGAGAAGCCGGCCTTCAGGAAGGCGCGGATGATCTCCTCGGCGTAGGACGGGCCGACCACGCGCGCGCCGAGGCAGAGGACGTTGACGTCGTCGTGCTCGACCGCCTGGCGGGCGGTGTAGGTGTCGTGGGCGCAGGCGGCGCGGATCCCCGGCACCTTGCACGCGGCGATCGCCACGCCGGCGCCCGACCCGCAGACGAGCAGCCCGCGCTCGGCACGGCCCTCGCGCAGCGCGCGCGCCACGTCCATCGCGGTGTCGGGGTAGTCGACGGGATCGGGTGACTCCGTGCCGAGGTCGACGACCTCGTGGCCCTGCCCGGCCACCACGTCGAGCACGATCCCCCGGAACGGGACCCCCGCGTGGTCGAAGGCGCAGGCGACTCTCATGACGCTCCTTCCATGGCGTGTTCCTGGGCGGCGATCAGCGCCGCCCCGAGCAGCCCGGCCTCGGGCCCGAGGCGGGCGACCCGGATCAGGGTCTCCGTGCCGACCCCGGGCAGGGTGTAGGCGCGCGCGACGCGCTCGGCCGGCTCGAGCAGGAGGTCGCCCGCCGCCGAGACGCCGCCGCCGATGACCACCTCCCGCGGGTCGAAGGTGTTGATGGCGTTGGCGATGCCGATCCCCAGCCGCTCGCCGAGGATCGTCATCAGCCGGCCCGCGAGCGGGTCGCCGCCCTGGGCGAGCTCCACCACGTCGCGCCCCTCGACCTCGCCGTCGCGGGCGAGGCGGCGGCCGAGCTCCGAGTCCGGCTCGCGTTCGCCGGCGGCGAGCGCCAGGCGGTCCAGGGCGGTGCCGGCGGCCAGGCGCTCGAGCGAGCCGTCCCAGGGCGGCTTGCCGTCCGGCGGCGGCACGCCGTCCTCGAGGCCGAGGCCGACGAGCGTATGGCCGATCTCGGCCGCCGCTCCGGTGGCGCCGCGGTAGAGGCGCCCGTTGAGCACGAGCCCGCCACCGATGCCGGTCCCGACGGTGAGCAGGACGAGGTCAGGACAGGTCAGCCGCCCCTCGTCGTAGGCCTCGGCGAGCGCTGCGCAGCTCGCGTCGTTCTCGACGTAGACCGGCAGGCCGACGCGGTCGGAGAGCAGCGCGCGCAGCGGAAGGTCGGCGAGCGGGATGTTGACGCTCGCGCGGATCCGGCCCGTCGCGAACTCGACCACGGAGGGCACGCCGATCCCCACCGCGGCGGAGTCCGGCGTCCGCACCGCCTCGATCGAGGCGACGATCTGCTCGACCAGGGCCTGCGCGTCGGAGGTGTCGGTGGGCTCGATCCGCGGCTCGCCGAGCCGTCCGTCGACGAGCGAGGCGGCCGCGACCTTCGTCCCCCCGACGTCGATGCCGACGAACTCGGCCGCGCCGACCGGGTCGCTCATGCCGCCAGGCCGGCGGCGGCCGCCTCGTCGAGCAGGACGGTGGCCG
>JALYMV010000389.1 GCA_030773575.1 Actinomycetota bacterium | reverse complement strand
CCCCCGTTCCCACCGCCGCCGCGCAGCTGCGCCTCCAGCCGCTCGATCCGCGCCATCAGCGCCTTCGCCGAGGGCTCGAGCGCGGGCGTCGCCGCCTTGACGAGCGCGAGCTCGAGCTGGGTGCGGGCGTCGGAGCCGTCCTTCATCGCCCGCAGCCCCCCGGCCAGGTTGTCGAGCAGCCGGACCACGTCGGTCGGCGCGACCCGGCGGGCCTGCTCGAGCAGTCGCTGGTCCTGCTCGGCGGTCACCCGCAGCTCCGTCGGGACCTCGCCGCGCAGCGTCTGGACGACCATCAGCGCGCGCGCGTGCGCCTCGAGGTCGGAGAAAAAGCGCCCGACGTCGCGGCCGGACTCGGCGAGCCGCGCCGCGGCGAGCAGCGCCCCGCGGGCGTCGCCCGAGGCGACCGCGTCCATGGTGGAGAACACGAGGTCGGCGTCGGCGGCGCCCAGCACCGCGAGGACGTCCTCGAGCGCGACGGAGTTGCCCGAGTAGGCGAGCAGCTGCTCGAGCGTCCCGAGCGCGTCGCGGAAGGAGCCCGTGGCGGAGCGGGCGATCAGCGCGATCGCCTCGTCGCCGATCTCGATCCCCTCCGCGCCGGCCACCCGCCGCAGCACGCCGGCGATCTGCCCGACGGCCGGGCGGGCGAAGTCGAAGCGGTGGCAGCGGTCGACCACCGTGGGAAGGACCTTGTTGGCCTCCGTCGTGGCCAGCACGAAGATCGTGTTCGGGGGCGGCTCCTCGAGCGTCTTGAGGAACGCGTTCCACGCCTGCGTCGAGAGCATGTGCGCCTCGTCGAGGATGTAGACCTTGTGGCCGCCGGAGACCGGCGCGTAGGCCACTCGCTCGCGCAGGTCGCGGATGTCGTCGACCGAGTTGTTGGAGGCCGCGTCCATCTCGATGACGTCGAGCGACGTGGCCGACGCGATCGAGCGGCAGGAATCGCAGACGCCGCACGGCGAGACGGTCGGGCCGCCCTGCCGGCAGTTCAGCGAGGCCGCGAGGATCTTGGCCATCGAGGTCTTGCCCGTCCCGCGCGAGCCCACGAACAGGTAGGCGTGGTGGACCTTGTCCTGCTCGATCGCGTTACGCAGCGTGCGGACCACGTGCTCCTGGCCCACCACGTCGGCGAAGGTGCGCGGGCGGTGGCGGCGGTACAGGGACGCGGCGGACACGGTCGGCCCAGTCTAGTGTCGGGGCGGATAGGTTCAGGGGGCGGATGCGCGGTCGACGGCCTACGCCGCCAGCGCCCTCGGCGGCCTGCCCGCCTGGCTGATGGTGGGCACCGGCTTCGTCAACTGCGACCGGGATCCGCGCCCACCTCGCGCGCCGGGCTGCCGGTCCTCGGCCTGATCGGGCTGGCCGGCCTGCTGCGCCCGGAGGCCTGGCTGTTCGCCGCGGCCTACGCGGGGTGGCTACTACCTCGACCCGGCCTCGCCGCTGATCGAGCGCTCCTTCACCGTGGGTCCCAACGACCGCGGCGGCTCACCGGGGAGGTCCCGCCCGGCTTCGGGCGAGTCAGCGCGAACCCGTCGTGGGTCCTCTATGCGCGCTGCCGGTGAGCTGGGTGCGCAGCTTGCGCAGCGCCCGGTAGACGCGGCCCTCGACCGTCGTGAGCTCGAGGTCGAGCACCCGCGCGATCTCCGGGACGGTCATGTCGGCGCCGAAGCGCAGCGCGACCGCCTCGCGCTCCTCGGCGCTCAGGGACCCCAGGGCGCGCGCCACCTCGTCGCGGTGCTCGAGGTCGGAGAACGGGTCGGCGTGCTCGGCGACCCCGGCCGGCCCCGTGCGCTGGAGCGCCCGGCTCTCGGCGCCCTTGCGGCGCAGGTGGTCGCGCAGCAGATTGAGCGCGATGGAGTACAGCCACGTCTTCTCCGACGCCTTGCGGCGGTCGAAGCCCTTGCGGGCGCGCAGCGCCTTCTCGAAGGTGTCGGCGAGCAGATCCTCGGCCAGCGCCCGGTCGCCGGTGCGGTAGGCGAGGAAGCCGAAGAGCGCCTGCGCGTGGGCCTCGTAGAGCGCCTCGAAGTCCTCGTCGCGCATGGGCACAGATTCCTTGATCAGGAAACCGCGCGCTGCTTCGTATAAGGCTTCGATGACCCCCTCCGATCCTCATCGGCTCCCGGACGACCTGCAGGATGTCGCCGAGCTTCTCCGTGGTAATCGCCCCGAGGCGACCGCGCTTGAGCTCGACGGCGTCAAGCGCCAGGTCCGCTCCCGGGTGTCGCGGGCTGCCTCCGGGCGTACCCAGAAAGGAAGCACCATGAAGTCGAAGTTCGCCATGATGGCGATGCTCGTCCTCGGCCTGCTCACGTCCGGCACGGGCGCCGGTCTCGCGGTCTCAGGCCTCGGCTCGACCGAGAGCGCCAGCCAGGCGCAGTACCCGTGCGAGGACAACCCGGCCACGCCGCAGAACGAGTGCGTCCCGCCGCCCCCGCCCCCTCCGCCGGTCAGCAACCGCGAGGTCCCCTGTGACGTCAACGGCGACGGCGTCGCCGACGCGACCGAGGACCTCAACGGCCAGGCCCCGGGCTGCGCCGACGGCGACGTGCTGCCGACGAACGAGAAGGGCGGCAGCTCCTGCGACGAGAACGGCGACGGCATCATCAGCCCGACCGAGGCCGTCAAGAACGGCTGCGGGGGCGTCCAGGGAGAGACGGAAGAGTCCAACCCGCCCGCCGCCAACCCGGACGTCGAACCGGACACCCGCGAGGCGGGCGCCCAGCCGACCCGCCAGGTCGAGGCCAACGGCGGCGACGAGCTGCCCTTCACCGGCTTCGCGGCCGTGCCGATCCTCATCGGCGGCATCGCGCTCATGGGCGGCGGCCTCGTGCTGCGGCGCCGCACCGCCGGGGAGTAGCCCGCGGCAACAGCCCGAAGGAGTGACACCGACGGCGGGCCACAGGCCCGCCGTCGGTCGTTCCGGGGCCGGCCGGCTCTCAGCCTGAGGGGAGCTTGAGCCGGCGCGCCACCGCCGGCCAGCGCGAGCGCCGCGCCCGGCCGAACGCCCGCACCGCCTCGTTGGCCAGCAGGCCACGCGGGTTGAGCTCGAGGGCCCGGCCCGCGGCGGGCCGCGGATCCTGGCCGGCGACCCCCTGCACCAGCGCGAGCGCGTAGCGGTACACCCAGTTCTCCGGGTCGCGCGCGACTGCGTTGCGGGCCGCCTGGACGGCGAGGCCCAGCTCGCCCTCGCCGACGTCGCAGTAGGCGATCAGCTCCCAGGGCTCCGGGCGGGAGCCGACGCTGGCGAGCGAGCGCAGCGAATGGTCGATGACCTCCGGGCAGTCGCGCGGCGTCGCCGCGAACGCCCGCAGCCCGTCCTCGAGCGCACGCTGCGAGCGCGCCATCTGGAGCGGGACGACCGCCAGGATCAGCAGGCCGAGCGCGACCACCACGCGGACGTTGCGCCCGGGGAACGCCCGGCCGCCCTGGCCCACCCGGCCGGCGACCGCGAAGCCGCCGAGGGCGAACAGCCACACCGTGACCGCAGGGAGCTCCCACATCCAGTCGAGGCCGGCGTGCACGCCCCACGCGACCATGGCGGCGGCGAGGCCGGCGTGCAGCGACCGGTCGGCGCCCGGATCCCAGCGGCGCGCCGTCCGGCGAACCACCGCGCCCGCGATGGTCAGCAGGCCGAGCGCCAGCAGGGCCAGCCCGACGAGCCCGAGGTCCGAGAGCACGTCGAGATAGAGCGAGTGCGCGTCGGAGACGTTGAGATCCGTCTCCCGGCGCTGGTACCACTGCAGCTGGAAGGTGCCGGCGCCCGTGCCACGCAGCGGCTCCTCCTGCCAGGCCTCGACCGCGACGCGCCAGTGATCGAGCCGGCCGTTGTTGGCCGGGTTGAGGAAGCGGGTCCGCTGGTCGTCCGTCGAGGTCGGGTTGCTCTCGGTGCCCTCCAGGAAGCGGTCGACCTGCCGGTCGACCGC
>JALYMV010000388.1 GCA_030773575.1 Actinomycetota bacterium | reverse complement strand
GCTCCGCCGTGACCACGACGATGCCGTCGAGCCCGGGGACGCGCCCGAGCGCCGCCAGCACGTCGGCCACCATCGCCGCGGCGAGCCCCTCGCGCTCGCCGTCGGCCACCGCGGCCCCGATCCGCTGCTTGGCCCGCACGAACGACTTGACGGGGAGGACGGCGAGCGTGCGCACGGCTGCGAGATGCTACGCGAGCGGGGCGACGGCCCGGTGCGGCGCCGGCACGTCGTGCCGGGCCCGGATCCCGTACAGGGTGGTCCGCTCGGCGGCCGGCCGCCCGGCGCGGTGGGCGGCGGCGATCAGGTCGTCGGGCTCGAGACGGACGCCGTGGTAGGAGCCGGCCATCCGCGAGATCGACTCCTCCATGAGTGTTCCGCCGAGGTCGTTGACGCCCCAGCGCAGCGCCTCCGTCGCGGCGTCGAGGCCCATCTTCACCCAGCTCGCCTGCAGCGACGGCACGGCGCGGCCGAGCGCGAGTCGGAAGACCGCGGTGTGCTTGAGGTTCTCCTCGCGCGAGATCTCCTCGACGCCGTGCGTCCGGCCGAGCAGCGTGTGGAACGGGATGAAGGAGAGCGGGACGAACTCGGTGAAGCCGCCGGTCCGGGCCTGCACCGCGCGGATGACCCGCATGTGCTCTGCCAGCTCCCATGGCTCCTCGATGTGGCCGAACATCACCGTGGCGGTCGAGCGCAGCCCCTCGGCGTGGGAGGCCTCGATGACCTCGACCCACCGTGCCACGGGCAGCTTGTTGGGCGAGATCCGCTCCCGCACGCCGTCGTGGAGCACCTCGGCGGCGGTGCCGGGGGTCGAGCCCAGGCCGGCGTCGCGCAGGCGCGCCATCACCTCGCGCGGCGCGAGGCCCGAGACGTCGCACATGTGGGCGATCTCCATCGGCGAGTAGGCGTGGAGGTGGAGATCGGGTGCGATCTCGCGCGCGAAGCGCAGCCAGCCCAGGTAGTCCTCGAGGTCCCAGTCGGGGTGGATCCCGGACTGGATGCACAGCTCCGTGGCGCCGTAGTCGACCGCCTCGGCGACCCGGCGGGCGAACTCCCCGCGGTCGTGGGAGTAGGCGTCGGGCGAACGCCTGCTCTGGCCGAAGCCGCAGAACGCGCAGCCCACCACGCAGACGTTGGAGACGTTGACGTTGCGGTTGACGACGAAGGTGACGGTGTCGCCCGCCAGCTCGGCGCGCAGCTCGTCGGCGGCCGCGCGGATGTCCTCGATCGCCTCAGGCCGGTCCTCGGCGAACAGCGCGGTCAGCTCCTCCGGGGTGAGCTCGATCCCGTCGTGCCCGCGGGCGATCGCCCCCGCAACGAGGTCGCGCCGGATCGGGCGCTCCTCGCGGCGGCCCGAGCCGCGGCGGGGGATGAAGGACCAGTAGCGCTGCCGGATCGTGTCGAGCACGCCCTGGGCGACCCACTCCGGGCCGATGTACTGCGGGTAGACGCACAGCCGCTCGGTGAGCGCGGCGCCGTCGGCGGCCAGGCGCTTGCGGACCTGACGGGGCGACGGGAACGGGTGCTCGGGGGAGATGTGGTCGCCGTTGGCGCTCAGGCCGCCGAGGTCGGTGGCGCCGGCGGCGACGAGCTCGGGCCACCAGTCGGCGAGGTTGGGCGGGACCTGGATGCCGACCCCCGGCATCAGCCGGCGCGCCTCGCCGATCAGCCGCTTCATGTCCTCGATGGTCACCGTCGAGGCCCACCCCGGCAGCGGCAGGTGCGGCTGGTCGCCGACTCCGGTGCGCCAATAGTCAGACGCCGCCCGCCCCGCGATCTCTGCCGGCTCTCGCCCGTAGTAGCTCTGGTGGGGGACGAAGTTCTGGAGGATGACCTCCTGGAGGTGGCCGTGCTCGGCGTGGAGCCGCGCCAGGGCCTCGAGCGCCTCGACGCGCTGCTCCTCGCGCTCGCCGATCCCGACGAGGATCCCGCTCGTGAACGGGATGCGCAGCTCGCCCGCCGCGCGGATCGTCTCCAGCCGGGCCGCCGGGTGCTTGGTCGGCGAGCCCTGGTGGGCGACCAGGTCCGGGTCGACCGACTCGAGCATCAGGCCCTGCGACGCGGTCACCTCTCGAAGACGCCCGAGCTCCTCGCGGCTCAGGACGCCGAGGTTCGTGTGGGCGAGCAGGCCCCGCTCGAGCGCGCGCTCGCACGCCCACACGACATACCCGGTGAAGTCCGCGAACCCCAGCTCGGCGAGTCGGGCGCGGACGCCGGGGTGGTGGTCGGGGGCCTCGCCGGTGAGGATGAGCAGCTCCTTGACGTTGCGCCGCGCCGCCCCGTCGATCAGCCGCTCGACCTCGGCGGGCTCGTGGAGGTGGGGCTTGTGCGTCGCGAACGCGCAGTACTTGCAGTACGAGCGGCAGGTGCGCGACAGCGACAGCGTGACGTTGCGCGAGAAGGTGACGCGGCGGCGCACTCGCTGAGACCATAACGAGCCGCGTCATCCGGGCCGCGCGGCGCTCCGTAGGCTCCGCGCATGCATTTCGGCTACAAGGCGTCGGCGGAGCAGTTCGGCCCCCGCGAGCTGCTCGAGTACTCCGTGCAGGCGGAGGCGCTGGGCCTCGACTCGATCGCCATCTCGGACCACTTCCAGCCCTGGCGCCACCACGGCGGCCACGGGCCGGGTGCGCTGACCTGGATGGGAGCGCTCGGGGAGCGGACGAGCCGCGCGCGGCTGGGCACGAGCGTCCTGACGCCGACGCTGCGCTACCACCCTTCCGTCATCGCCCAGCACTTCGCGACCATGGGCTGCCTGTGGCCGGGCCGGGTCTTCCTCGGCGTGGGGACGGGGGAGGCGCTCAACGAGACCGCGCCGACGGGCCTGGCCTGGCCGGGTGGCAGGGAGCGCCGGCAGCGGCTCGCGGAGGCGGTCGAGCTCATCCGGCTGTTGTGGACACAGGAGCGCGTGGACTTCGACGGCGAGTACTACCGCGCCGAGCGGGCGACGGTCTACGACCGCCCCGGCGACCCCGTGCCGATCCTCATCGCGGCCTCCGGCCCGCTCGCCGCCAAGCTCGCCGGCCGGCTCGGCGACGGCTTCATCTGCACGAGCGGCAAGGACCCCCGTCTCTACCGCGAGCTGCTGGACAAGGTCGAGGAGGGCGCAACCGCGGCCGGCCGCGATGCCGGCGCGATCGAGCGGATGATCGAGATCAAGGTCTCCTACGACCACGACCCAGACTTCGCCCGCGAGGCGTGCGGGTGGTGGGCGGCGCTCTCCCTGACGCCGGAGGAGAAGCGCGACGTCGACGACCCGATCGAGATGGAGCGGCTCGCCGACGCGGCGGTCGACCGGGCGCCCTCGCGCTTCATCGTCTCGTCGGATCCCGACGAGGTCGTCGAGCGGATCGCCCCGTACGTCGAGCTCGGCTTCACCCACCTCGTCTTCCACGCGCCGGGCGGCGACCAGGCGCGCTTCCTCGAGCAGTTCAGCGCCGACGTCCTCCCGCGGCTGCGCTCGCGCTGGGGCTGAGGCGCGTGGCCGAGCCGGGGCGCTACGAGCAGCGGCCGTTCGCCCTGCCGCCCGACGCGACGGAGATGGTGCTGCTGCGCCACGGGGCGACCGCCGCGCCCGCGCGCGGGGTCCGGCACCCGATGCTCGACGGCCGGGGCGACCCGCCGCTGACCGAGATCGGCGAGGCGCAGGCGGCCCGCGCGGCGGAGCGGCTGGCTGCCGAGGCGCCGGCGGCGGTCTTCGTGACGGGATTGCAGCGCACGGCGCAGACGGCCGCGCCGCTCGCGTCGCGCCTCGGCCTCGAGCCGGTCGAGATCCCCGAGCTGCGCGAGGTCTTCCTGGGCGATTGGGAGGGCGGCGAGTTCCGGATCCGGATGGCCGACCAGGACCCGCTCGCCATCCGCGTCGTCGTGGAGGAGTCCTGGGAGCTCATCCCCAACGCCGAGAGCGCCGAGGGCGTCGCCGCGCGGACCCGCGCCGGGATCGAGCGCGCGGTCGAGCTGACGGGCGCGGGCCGCACCGGCGTCGCCGTCGTCCACGGCGGCGTGATCGGCGACCTCTGCCGCCAGGCGACTGGCAGCCGCCCCTTCGCGTTCCTCCACGCCGACAACGCGTCGATCTCCCGCCTCGTGGTATTCGGCGACGGCCGCTGGCTGCTGCGGTCGTTCAACGACGTCGCGCACCTCGGCTGACACACAGGCGGTAGACCGAGCGGCGCGCCCTCGTTGACCCCGGGGGCGAAGCCGGGATGCGGCTCGTTGACGAGGTCATAGCCCGCGATCCCCGGGTCGCCGCCGAAGGTCTGCGCGAGCCGTCCCCAGGTGGCCACCAGGGCGGACTGGATGCCGTCGCGGTCGGCGTAGAAGTTGTCGAAGGCGCGCGCCGCGGCGGGCGAGAGCTCCCGCGTGTCCCCGAAGCGGCAGGTGCTCTGGCCGTCGGTGATCGTGGCCCACTGCGGCGCGCCGTCCCACCCGATGGCGGGTGCGGCGCCGGGCGGGCACGCCTCACCCGGCCGGGTGGCGATGAACTTGCCCCAGGCGTCCTGGTGCATGTCGAGCACGGTGTAGAGCCCCTCCGCCTTCGCCTGCGCGACCGCCGCGCGGATGCGCTCGACGTAGGCGGGGTCGAACGCCCCCCTCCGCGGCTCGATCGCCGACCAGTTGATGACGAGCCGGACGACGTTGAAGCCGAGGCGCCGCATGCCCGCGAAGTCGGCGGGCTCGAGCGGGAAGGTGGTGGGCTTGGCCGGGTCGGCGGCGAAGTAGTCGCCGAGCTGGTTGACGTTGATGCCGCGCAGCAGGACCTCCCGGCCGCGCGCGTCGACGATCGCGGGCCGCTCGCCGCCGACCGCCTGCAGCCGCGGGAGCTCCGCCGCCCGCGCCGCCGTGGCGGTGACGAGCAGCGCCAGGAACGCGGCGACGAAGGCGATGAGCGGGCGCATGCCGCTGAAGCTAACCCGAATCCGCCCGCGGCGCAGCGCTTCGGCCGTCGCCACCCTTTGTGGGAGGCCGGCGGCGCGACCGGGTAGGGCTCACGCCATGTCCGATTCCTTCGATGCCGACCTCCGCGGATCCGATCCCGTCGCCGAGGCCCGCCACGTCATCTCGCTGCACGTCTTCGACCACACCCACCGGGCGCAGGACTCGCGCGACCGCCTCGCCAAGCAGCTCTCGGGTGCCGAGTTCTCCGAGTACGAGCCCGAGACCGGCTTCTTCGACGTGATCGTCGAGGGGCCCGACCGCGAGGCGGCGATCGAGCGGGTCTGGAACGCGCTCGGGACCGCCGGCGCCGACGACCACATCGCCCTTGCCGAGCACCCCGACATCCCGGAGCACTGGCGGACGAAGGAGCGGTAGGGCGCTCGGGGTGCTCGGCGCCCTACGCGTCGAGGAAGATGTCGAGCTGGAGCTCGTCGTCGGGCACCTCGCCGTAGCCGTAGGGGGAGAGGTCGGTGATCCCCTCCTCGGCGAGCACCTCGTCGTCGATGTAGCAGTTGCCGGTCGCCTCGCCGGCGGGCCGGTTGAGGATCGCGTGAGCGGCGTCGGCCATGATCTCCGGCCGGCGCGACCTGGCCATCGCCGCGTCGCCGCCGAGAAGGTTCTGGACCGCCGCGGTGGCGATGATCGTCCGCGGCCACAGCGCGTTCGAGGCCACGCCGCGCTCGCGGAACTCCTCCGCGACGCCCAGGGCGACCATGCTCATCCCGTACTTGGCGATCGTGTAGCCGACGTGCGGGCCGAGCCAGCGCGGACTGAGATTCAGCGGCGGCGAGAGCGTGAGGACGTGCGGGTTCTCGGCCTCGAGCAGGTGGGGGAGGCAGGTCTTGGTGACCAGGAACGTCCCGCGGGTGTTGATCGACTGCATGAGGTCGTAGCGCTTCATCGGGAGGTCGAGGATCCCGCTGAGGTTGATCGCGCTGGCGTTGTTGACGCAGACGTCGATGCCGCCGAAGCGCTCCACCGTCGCCGCCACCGCCCCCACGACGGACTCCTCGTCGCGGATGTCGCCCACGATCGGGAGCGCCTGCCCGCCGGCCGACTCGATCGCCTCGGCGGCCGTGTAGATCGTCCCCTCGAGCTTGGGATGCGGCTCCGCGGTCTTGGCGATCAGCGCGACGTTGGCGCCGTCGCGCGCCGCGCGCAGGCCGATCGAGAGGCCGATGCCGCGGCTGGCACCGGAGATGAAGAGGGTCTTGTCCTGCAGGGAGCCGGCCATGGCCGGATGCAATCAGTTTCCTCACCCGAGCGCCGCGGCGAACTCCAGGGTCTCCTCGGCCACCCGCCGCCGCCCGGCCGGTGTCGAGAGATCAGTATCCGTCCGCAGCGCGGGGAGCGTCTCGCACGGCTCGTCGCAGACCAGGCCGTCGAGGAGACCGTCGTAGGCGGCGGCGATCCCGTCGGCGGAGCGCGGCTGGCCCGCCCACTCGAGGAACGCCTCCGTCGGCCCCTTGACCGCGCGCCCGCCCACCAGCGGCGATACGCCGACCACCGGCGCGGGGGCCGAGCGCAGGGCGTCGCGCATGCCCGGCACCGCGAGGATCGGGCCGATCGAGATGACCGGGTTCGAGGGGCCGACCACCACCGCGCGGGCCCGGCCGAGCGCCTCGAGCACCTCGGGCGCCGGCGCCGCGTGCCCCGCCCCGCGGAACTCGACGTCCACGATCTCGGTCTCGCCGGCCTTGCCGCCCGCGCGGATCATGAACTCCTGGAAGGGCCAGGTCCGCTCGGCGGTGGTCACGAAGGTCCGCACCGGGTCGTCGCTCATCGGCAGGACCCGCGCGGCCAGGCCGAGCGCCTCGGTCATCGCGGCGAGCGCCTCGGTGAGCCGCGCGCCCTCCGCCAGCCGCCGGGCGCGGTCGAGCCCGAGGGCCAGGTCGCGGTCGCCGAGGTCGAACCAGACGTCGGCGCCCAGCTCGCGCAGCGCCTCCATCACCGTGAAGGTGTCGCCCTCGAGGCCCCAGCCGCGCGCGTCGATGCGGTCGGCCAGCCAGAACGCGGCGAGGTCCGGGTCGGGGGAGACGTGCGCGCCGTGGATCTCCACGTCGTCGCCCGTGTTGGCGACCACCACGAGGTCGTCGCCGGCCACGTCGAGCAGCCCGCGCGCGAGCTTGGCGCCGCCCGTCCCGCCGGCCAGCACGACGACGGGAGCGGAGGGCAGGGCGACCACGGCGCGGCCGAGGATAGGGTTCGCGCCGGATGCGGCTCGAGGGACGGATCGCGCTCATCACCGGCGGCGCCTCGGGCATCGGCGCCGCCACGGCACGGCGGATGGCGGCCGAGGGCGCCCGCGTCGCGGTGGCCGACCTCGACG
>JALYMV010000387.1 GCA_030773575.1 Actinomycetota bacterium | reverse complement strand
GCGCCGCCGCGTTCGCGCGCGTGCGCCCGTGGTTCAGCCGGGAGCTGCTCTACCTGCTGGCGGGCGCGACCGTCGCCAGCGCCGTCGCCGCGTTCGTCCTGCCCGCCCTCGCGGCGGTCGCCTGCGGCCTGGTGGCGTTCGCCGCTCTCGTCGTCGCGTTCTTCGCCCGGCGGCTGATGTTCGAGGAGCGCACGCGCCGCCGCGCGGCCCAGGCCGCCGAGCTGCGCGAGCGCGAGCGGGCGCTGCGCGCGGAGGACGCCCTCGACGTGGTGGCGCTCGGACTGGCGGGCGATCCGGACTCCCGCTCGGCGCTGCTGCGCCACAAGGTGCTCTGGCAGGCCATCCGCTCCCTCGAGGAGCGCGTCGCGCGCACCTACGAGGAGCACCGCCGGCTCTACCTCACGACGCCCCCGCGGCCCGACCAGCCCATCGCGCCGCCCGACGTCGGCGCGCTGCGCCGCCGCCGGGTCGAGCGCCACGCGCAGCTGGCCGCCGTCGCGGACGAGATCCGCGCGGTCGAGCCGCCCCGCGCCGCCTGAGCCAGGCTCCCGCCGCTCAGAGCTGCATCGACTTCACCTGGAGGAACTCCTCGAGCCCGAAGCGGCCGAGCTCGCGCCCGTGGCCCGACTGCTTGTAGCCGCCGAACGGCGCGAGCGGGTTGAACGCGCCGCCGTTGATCTCGACCTGCCCCGTGCGGATCCGCCGCGCGACCGCCTTGGCGTGCTCCTCGTCGCCCGACCACACGCCGCCGGCCAGCCCGTAGACCGTGTCGTTGGCGATGCGGACCGCGTCCTCCTCGTCGTCGTAGGGCATGATCGCCAGCACGGGGCCGAAGATCTCCTCCTGGGCGATCGTCATGTCCGGCGTGACCTCGGAGAAGATCGTCGGACGCACGAAGTACCCGCGCTCGAGCCCCTCGGGCGGCTCCTCGCCGCCCGCCACGAGCTTGGCGCCCTCCTCCGTCCCCTTGCGGATGTAGCCGCGGACGCGCTCGCGCTGGGCCTCGGAGACCAGCGGGCCGAGCGTCGTCTCCATGTCGAATGGGTCGCCCGGCTTGAAGTGCTCCGCGACCGCCGCGGCGATCGCCTCCGCCTCGGGCAGCCGCGAGCGCGGGACGAGCATCCGCGTCAGCGCGCTGCAGGTCTGCCCCGAGTTCAGGTAGCACTTCGAGACGCCGTCCACGATCGCCTCCTGCAGCGGCGCGTCCTCGAGGATGACGTTCGGCGACTTGCCGCCCAGCTCGAGCGCGACCCGCTTGACAGTCCCCGACGCCACCTCGCTCACCCGACGCCCGGCGGCGGTCGAGCCGGTGAAGGAGACCATGTCGATCCCGGGGTGCGCCGCGATCGCCTCCCCCACCACCGGGCCGACGCCCGTGACGAGGTTGAAGACCCCGGCCGGCAGCCCGATCCCGTCGAGGACGTCGGCGAGCAGGAACGCGTTGAGCGGCGCGACCTCCGAGGGCTTGAGCACCACGGTGCAGCCCGCCGCCAGGGCGGGCGCCACCTTCGCGGAGATCTGGTGCAGCGGGTAGTTCCAGGGCGTGATCGCGCCGACGACGCCGACCGGCTCGCGGACGATCAGCGAATTGCCGACCTCCTCCTCCCACGGCGTCTCGGCCATCAGCTGGGGCATGGAGCCGAAGTCCATCGTCGGCAGGCCCGCCTGGATCATGTGGGCGAGCTTGATCGGCATCCCCACCTCGGCGGCGATCAGCGCGGCGATCTCCTCCATCCGCGCGCCGAGCGCCTCGGCGATCTGCTGCAGCCAGGCGGCGCGCTCGTCGACCGAGGTCTGCGACCAGCTCTCGAACGCCGCGCGCGCGGCGGCCACCGCGCGGTCGACGTCCTCGGGCGTCCCCTCGGGGATGGTCCCCATCACCTGCTCCGTGGCCGCGTTGACCACCTCGAGCGCCCCCGAGCCGGCCGACTCGACCCACTCGCCGCCGATGTAGATCCGGTCGCGGACCTGGATCCCCTGCTCCGTCGTCGTCGCCACTGTCTCTCTCCTCTGCCGGACTAGGACGCCGCCGCGCCCGCCGTCGCCGGCGCGGCCGCCGCCACGGCCTCGGCGTTGCGGTGGGCCAGGGCCATGATCGTGATCATCGGGTTGGTGCCCGAGGGGGTCGGGAAGGCGCTCGCGTCGCCGATCCAGACGCCGGGGACGTCGTGGAGCTCGCCCCACGGGCCGGCCACGCTCGTCTGCGGGTCGGTGCCCATCCGGCAGCTCCCCATCTGGTGGGCGGAGAACAGCTTCCAGCCGCCGGCGCGCAGCGGGATGCGCTGCACGCGGGCGATGTAGGCGCCGATGTCGTCGCCCCAGCGCCACACGGGCATGCCGGCCGCCAGCGCCATGATCTGCTGCGCGCCCGCCGCCTCGTGGAGGCGGAGCTGCACGTCGATGGCGTGGTGGGTGTTGCGCACGTCGCGCTCGTCGGTGAGCGAGTAGGACGGGACCGCCATGCCGGCGTGGTCGACCGTCACGCGGCCGTGGCCGTGGTCGCGGACGAGGCCGATCATAGAGGCGCCGTGGCGGAACCGCGCCATGACGTCCTTGTGCTCGCGGCCGTTCGTCCACGGGACGGCCGAGCCGGCCACCGCGGTCGTGTACTGGGCGGCCTCGATGAGGAAGCCGTAGCCGTCGTCGGCGCCCGCGAACTCGTCGACGAGGCCGGCGTGCGGCGCGCCCTTCCACGCCTCCTGGTCGCCGGCGTAGAAGCCGAAGGTGGCGGTGCAGGGATGCAGGCGCAGGTAGTCCCCCGCCGCCGGGCCGCCGATCTGCGATCGCAGCAGGAGCGCCGGGGACTCGAGGGCGCCCGCCGCCACCACGACCTGCGGCGCGTGGACCGTCACCCTCGCCGAGCGCCCCGTCTCCGCGTCCGACCACGTCGCCTCGACGCCCGCCGCGCGGCCGTTCTCGACCAGGATGCGCTCCACCCAGCACCGCGTCACGAGCTCGGCGCCGCGCTCGGCGGCGTCCTGGAGGTAGGTCTTGAGCGTCGAGCGCTTGGAGCCCGTCTGGTCGCCGAAGCCCATGAAGCCCGCCGTCTCGAACGAGTAGCGCTCGGGGTCGGCGTTGCGCGTGACGGTCGAGAAGTGCAGGCCCAGCGCCTCGGCGCCCTCCTTCATGCGGGTCTGCGGCCCGTTGAGCTCCGAGCAGCGGTCGTTGACCCCGAGCCGCTCCCAGACCGCGTCGAGGTGGCGGTCGAACTCCGGGCCCGCCAGCCCCTCGAGCCCGTGTTCCCTCTCCCACTGCTCGCGCACCCACGGCTTCGTGCGCAGGCAGTTCGTCCAGTTGATCACCGTGCCGCCGCCCAGGCAGGAGCCCGCCTGCAGGGAGATGTTCATGTCGGCCGTCGGCGTCGGCCCCCCGCGCCAGAAGGTGTTCTGGTAGGCGAGCATCTCGAGCTGGTTGAAGTCGGGCTC
>JALYMV010000386.1 GCA_030773575.1 Actinomycetota bacterium | reverse complement strand
CCGCCGCGCCGGCGACCACGACCACGCCGGCCGCCACGACACCAACACCGACCGCCACGACGACGACGCCGGCGCCGACCACCGCGCCGACCACCGCAGTCGCGCCCGCCGCCCCCGTGACGCCGCCCGCCACCCTGCCGGAGGGCTAGCCCGCGCATGGGGCTCGTCGACCGCCGCATCGGGTTCCTCTTCGCGGCCTTCCTGGCCCTGCTCGGCCTCGGCGCCGCCAAGGCGACCTGGATGGGGACCGTGCAGGCCTCCGACCTCAAGCAGGCGGCGGCCACCCAGCAGGAGGCGACGATCACCGTCCCCGCCCGCCGGGGCACGATCTTCGACCGCCACGGCATCGAGCTGGCGGTCTCCGAGCCGGCCACGAGCGTCGCCGCCAACCCCTACCTGATCAAGGAGCCCGCCAGGACGGCCCAGACGCTCTCGGAGATGCTCGTGCTCCCGGAGGGCGAGCTCCTGCGCCGGCTGACCCGGCCCGACACCGGCTTCGTCTACCTGGCGCGCAAGGTCCCGGCCGAGCGTGCGCGCCGCGTCGAGAAGCTGGGGATCGAGGGCCTCGAGTTCCTCCCCGACGCCGGTCGCGCCTACCCGCGCGACTGGCTCGCCTCCCAGCTGCTCGGGATGGTCGGGACCGACAACCAGGGTCTCGCCGGCCTCGAGCAGTCCCACGACGCGCTCCTGCGCGGCCGCGAGGGCGAGCGGCGGATGGTCAAGGACGCGCTCGGCGACACGATCTCCCTGCGCGAGACCAGGCCGGCGCGCCCGGGTGCCGACGTCCGGCTCTCGATCGACGCCAACCTCCAGGACCGCGCGGAGACCGTCCTCGCCGGGCTGGGGGAGAAGTGGAAGCCCAAGGGCGCCACCGCGATCGTGATGGACCCCCGCGACGGCGCGGTGATGGCGCTGGCCAACTGGCCGCGGGTCGACGCCAACGACGTCGGGGGCGCGCCCGACTACGCCAAGCAGAACCGCGCGGTCGGCTCGACCTACGAGCCCGGCTCGACCTTCAAGGCGTTCACCGTCGCCGGCGCGCTCGAGGACGGCAAGGTCACGCCGGACAAGGAGTTCTCGCTCCCGCCGTCGATCCGCGTCGCCGACCGCGAGATCGGCGAGTCGCACCCGCGCGGCCCCATGACGCTCGACGTCGCCCAGATCCTCCAGCAGTCCTCCAACGTCGGCGCGATCCGCGTCGGCCAGGCGCTCGGCGAGGACCGCTTCGACCACTGGGTCCGCCGCTTCGGCTTCGGCAAGCCCACCGGGATCGACCTGCCGGGCGAGGAGGCCGGGATCATCCTCGACCGCGAGAAGTACTCGGGCTCCTCGATGGGCAACCTGCCGATCGGCCAGGGCCTCGCCGTCACCCCGATCCAGATGGCGACGGCGTACGCGGCGATCGCCAACGGCGGCGTCCTGCGCCCGCCGCACGTGGTCGCCTCGGTCGACGGCAAGCCGACGGCCAGGTCGCGCGGGCGCCAGGTGATGGCGCCGCGCACGGCGGCGGCGCTGCGGCGGATGCTCGAGGGCGTCCTCGGGCCGGGCGGCACCGCGTCGGGCGCGTCGATCCCCGGCTACCTGCTGGCCGGCAAGACGGGCACCGCCAACAAGGTCGACGCCGTCTACGGCGGCTACTCCGAGACGAAGTACGTCGCCTCCTTCGTCGGCTTCGCGCCGGCCGACAAGCCGCGGCTGCTCGTCACCGTGATGGTCGACGAGCCCCAGGGCGAGATCTACGGCGGCCTGATCGCGGCGCCCGCGTGGAAGAGCATCACCTCCTTCGCGCTCAACTACCTGCGCATCCCGCCGAAGTAGGCTTCGGTCATGACCGACATCGCGGCCGCCGGGCCGGGCCTCGGCGCGACCCACGAGGTCCTCAACCAAGCCGTCGCGTTCGAGGACGTCAACCTCCTCGACACCGACCTCGCACTGACCGAGGCGCTCGAGCGCGAGGGGGGCGGCTGGGCGGTCGACCGGGTCCGCGACGCGGCCGCGGTGGCGGGCTCGGCGGAGGCCGCCGAGCATGGCC
>JALYMV010000385.1 GCA_030773575.1 Actinomycetota bacterium | reverse complement strand
CCCGCGCGCGGTCCCCCGCGATCGCCAGCGTGATCGTCCGGCCGTCCCGTCCGCGCGCGATCTCCCACGCCGCACCGGGCGCCACCGCGTCGCCGAACCCGCCCGCCAGCGCGCGCTCGAACTCCCGCGCATCCCCCCGCGTGTCCCACTGCCACCGCATCACGAGCGCGTCGCGCCCCACGCACGGCGCCGCGCACCCGGCCGCCGGCAGCGGCCCCCGCCGCCACAGCTCGTAGCGGTCCCCGCCCCAACCGGCCGCCGCGCGGCTCGCGCCGCCGCCGTCCCCGGCGCGCAACAGCTCGCGGGTCTCCCACTCGCCGAAGGTCGCCCCCTCCACGCGCCTCCACCCCCGCCCGAGCACCCGCCCGACGCCCTCCAGCTCGACCCGCGCGGGCTGCTCGGCCTCGAGGTACTTGCGCGGGTGCATGACCTGCTCCGTGCTGGCCGGCGGGCGCACGCGGTGGGCGAGGTCGACGAGCCGCCAGGAGTCCCCGCCAGTCGAGTAGAGCTCGTCGACGAGCTCCTGGCCGCCGAGGTAGGGGAAGAGCAGCTGGGCGAGGACAAAGGGCGGCAGGTCGTCGGTCGAGGGTGCGCCGAACGCCGCGGCGGCCGCGCCGCCGAGCGCCTCCTCGGGGCGGAAGTGCAGCCGCTCGTACTCCGTCATCAGCGCGGTGGCCGTCCCCTCGACGAGCGCCGCGTAGGCGAACGCCTCGTCGCCCGACGCCTCGAGGTCCTCCGTGCGCAGGTCGAAGCGCTGGTCCTCGAGCGCGTGGGTGAGCTCGTGGGCGAGGGTGGTCTCGTCGAGCACCCGGTTGGCCGGGGCGCCGGCGTCGACGATCCGCAGCGCGCCCGACCGCGGGTCGTAGTAGCCCGCGACCTGCTCCGAGAGGATGGAGCCGGAGATCTCGCGGAGGTCGTCGCGCGCGCTCAGAAGGCCGAGCAGCTTGTAGATCTCCTCCTCGATCCGCCGGCGGCGCTCGGGGTAGCCGCGGTCCAGATCGGCCAGGCCCTCCCTGCGGGCGGTGGCGGCGCTCACCACGCGGGGCTCCGGGAGGTTCTCGAACCGCAGGCGGCGGATCCGCTCCACCCGGCGGGCGATGGTCTCCAGGGGCGCGACGCGCTGGCCGGCCGCCGTCACCCGGCCCTCCTCCCCGTCCTCCAAGGCGAAGCCCAGGCCGAGCAGCAGGGCGATCAGGACGGCGCAGATCGCCAGCGGCATCGTCCGCCCAAGCTAGCGGCCGCACCGAACTGATTGGATCCCGGCCCCTCCCCCTCCGAAAGGACCTCTGCCCCATGGCCGACCGCGCCGCCATCGTCACCGGAGCCTCGAGCGGCATCGGGCTCGCGATCGCCCGGGTCCTCGGCCAGGAGGGCCACGGGCTGACGCTCGCCGCCCGGCGGCCCGAGAAGCTGTCGGCCGCCGTCCGGGGGCTGCGCGACGAGGGCTTCGACGTCCTCGAGGTCGCCGCCGACATGCGGTCCGAGGAGGACGTCCTGCGGGTGGTCGGCGAGCACCGCGACCGCTTCGGCCGCCTCGACGTGCTCGTCAACAACGCCGGGGTCGGGATCGGGGCGCCCGTCGGCGAGGCGGCGACGAAGCGGATCGACATGCAGATCGACGTCAACCTGCGGGCGGTCGTCCTCTTCTACCGCGAGTGCGCGGAGCTGCTGCGCGCCGCGGGCTCGGAGCACCGGAACGCGCTGGTGGTCAACACGGCCTCCATCTCGGGCAAGTCGCCCCAGGCGTGGCTGTCCGTCTACTCGGCGACGAAGGCGGCGGTCGTCGCCTACTCGCAGGCGATGAACCGGGAGCTCAACTCGGAGGGCGTGAAGTCCGTGGCGCTGTGCCCCGGCTTCGTCGACACGCCGATGACCGAGTTCATCCAGGGCCAGATCCCGCCGGAGGAGATGATCCGGCCCGAGGACGTCGCGGAGGCGATCCGCTACCTGCTCAAGCTCTCCCCCGCCTGCGTCGTCCCGGAGCTGATCTTCCAGCGCCCGGGAGAGTTCGTCTAGCGCCGGCGCGGCGGGGGTGGCGGGGCCGGCGTGGGCTCGACCTGGTCGACCGTCTCGTCGATGACCTCGTCGGCCACGGGGCCCGCGCCCGGGATGGGCCGCACGACGCCGCGGAGCTGGTCGGCCGCGCCCCGCAGCGGGCCCGGGGTGGCGGACGGTCTGGGGGCCGGGGTGCCCG
>JALYMV010000384.1 GCA_030773575.1 Actinomycetota bacterium | reverse complement strand
GGCCGGGGCTGTGTCGGCGCTCGAGCGCGCGCAGCACCCGCGGCACCGCGCTCTGCATCCCGATCGAGACCCGCGTGAAGCCCGCCGCCCGCAGCTCGCGCAGCATCGCCGGGCCAGTGTCCTCCGGGTTGCACTCCACCGTCACCTCCGCCCCGGGCGCGAGGCCGACGGTCGCCCGGATCGCGTCGAGCAGCCGGGCGAGCGGGCCCGCTCCGAGCAGCGAGGGCGTCCCGCCGCCGAAGAAGACCGTCGAGGCGGCCGGCGCGCCGGCCCCGAGCGTCCGTGCGGCGAGCGCGAGCTCCTGCTCGCCGGCGGCCACGAACGCCCCGTGGTCGCCGCCGAGGTAGGTGTTGAAGTCGCAGTAGCCGCAACGCGTCGCGCAGAACGGCACGTGGACGTAGACGCCCAGCGGCCGGCCGGCGAGACTCGCCCGGGCGGCCGCCGGAAGCGCCGCTCCGCAGGGAGTCGAGGGAGTCCGGGCCGCCATCGCTCCAGTATGCGATCCGAACGAGCCAACGGGCCGCCCGCCGCGGCCCGTTGCTCATCCCGAGGGGCTACCGGATCGTGACGGCGCGAGTCACCGTACGCCGCTGACCGTCGCCCGAGCGCGCGTCGAACCGCACGCCGAGGGCGACGCGACCGGCGCGACGCAGCCTGCGGGCGGCGGCCTTGGTGAAGCGGACCTGCACGACGCGCCGGCCTGACACCGCGGTCGTCGCGCGCCCGACGGTCCGCGACTTCAGATCGAGGCGGCGGGCTGTGCCCCGGCTGACCCGCACCGTTGCAGTCAGAGAGCACCGGACACTGCAGCGGGCGCGCAGGCGCAAGCCGCGGCGCAGCGCCGTGGACAGGCGCGCGCGGCCGACCGCAGTGATGAGTCGGAGCCGTGCGGGGGCGGCCTTGGCACCCGAGGACTGCGGCGGGCCACCGGAGGCAGGGCCGGGCTGCGGGGAGGATGACGACGGCGGGGAGTCCTGCGCGGGCTCTCGCCCGTCCGTGGACGTCGCCGTGGGGCTCGTCGACTCCGACTCGGACGGGCCCGGCTGCGAAGGGGCCGGCTCTGACGGGGCCGTGGACGGGGCCGCCGGCTCCGGAGCGATGCCGTCCGGCGCATGCTCGGCGACGAACGCCCGCAGCTTGTCGCCGGCCACGCGGCCGTAGATGCCGGGCTTGCCGGGCTTGGCGCAGCCGTCGCCGTAGCTCGTGTCGCCGACCAGGCGCAGGCTGCCGTCGGCGGCCGGAACGAGCAGCGGGCCGCCCGAGTCTCCCTGGCAGGTGTCGCGGCCGCCCTCGAGGAGCCCGGCGCCGATCTGCGTCGCGTTCTCGAAGGAGCCCCGGTAGGCGTTCTGGGCGTACTCGTCCGTGGTGATCGGGACGGTGGTCTCCTGCATCACCGCGGGCGTGGTGCCGCCGGACCTCGTGGTGCCGAAGCCGGCGATCTGCGCGACGTCCCCCGCCTCCCAGAGGTCGCGCTCGCCCACCGCGGCGACGGGGACGGGCGTCTGCTTGGACGGCGCGGGCAGCCTGAGCAGCGCGACGTCGTTGGAGACGTCGGTCTCGCGGTCGGAGAGCAGGAGGTTCGTGAACGAGTAGTCCTCGTGCACGATCACCTCGCTCGGGGTGTGCTTCTCGCCCGCCGGGTCGTTGCGCTTGACGCTGCCGAGCGTCACCTCGATGGCCTGGCCGGGCTGGCCGATCGGGACGTTGGCCGGCGTGGCCCCGGTGATCGACGAGCAGTGTCCTGCGGTGACCACGACGGTCGGCGAGATCAGGGTCCCCGTGCAGGCGAACAGGCTGTCGATCCGGATGTAGGCGACGTAGCCGCGCTGGCCGGCGGGCACGTCGGTGCCGCCGACGATCGCGTGGGCGCCGGGCGCGAAGACGGCGCTCAGTCCGAGCGCGAGGAGGAGCGGACGAAGAAGTCTCATTGCTCTCCAATCTAGTCCGAGGCGGAGCGCATGCTCGTAAGCATCCGAACGCGGAGGGCCGCCAGGCGGCGGCCCCCCGGGCACAGCGTCGTCAGGGGCCTACGCCGTCGCGGCGGCGGGCTCCTCGACGCGCCGCGGCAGGAGCGTCTCGCGGGCGATCACCAGGCGCTGGATCTGCGACGTGCCCTCGTAGAGCTGCATGATCTTCGCGTCGCGCATGAGCTTCTCGACGGGGTACTCCTTGATGAAGCCGTAGCCGCCGTAGACCTGCACCGCGTCCGTGGCCACCTCCATCGCGGAGTCCGCGGCGAAGCGCTTGGCGTGCGAGGACTCGATCGTGTTGCGCCGGCCGGCGTCGA
The DNA here is from genome assembly GCA_030773575.1 of Actinomycetota bacterium. GTDB lineage: Bacteria > Actinomycetota > Thermoleophilia > Solirubrobacterales > Solirubrobacteraceae > JACCYI01. The sequence continues at coordinate 6,654 of JALYMV010000384.1, read as the reverse complement.
GCAGGGCGGCCGACTGCCAGGTCGCCAGGCGCGAGAGGTGCACCTTGGTCGCCATGTCGGCGATCATGAACTGGATCCCCTGGTGCATGGCGATCGGGACGCCGAACTGCACTCGCTCCTTGGAGTAGCTCGTCGCGAACTCGAACGCCGCGCGGGCGATGCCCGTCGCCATCGCCGCCACGCCCGGGCGCGTGCGGTCGAGGGTCATCATCGCGAGCTTGAAGCCCTTGTTCTCCTCGCCGACGAGGTGCGAGGCGGGGACCTCGGTGTCGTTGAAGGTGATGGTCGCGGTGTTCGACGCCCGCTGGCCCATCTTGTCCTCCTTCTTGTCCACCGTGACGGTGTCGTCCTTGGGGACGAGAAAGCAGGAGATGCCGCGGTGGCCGGCCTCGCGGTCCGTCTTGGCGTAGACCGTGAACCAGTCGGCGTAGCCGCCGTTGGTGATGAAGCACTTCGAGCCGTTGATGACGTACTTGTCGCCCTTGCGGACGGCGGTCGTGCGCATGCCCGAGACGTCGGAGCCGGCGTCGGGCTCGGTGAGGCAGAAGGAGGCGAGGCTGTAGCCCTCGGTGAGCAGGCCCAGGTACTGCTTCTTGAGCTCCTCGGAGGCGCCGATCTGGATCGGCGCGGCGGCCAGGCCGTTGGCGCCGAGCGAGGTGGTGATGCCGGAGCAGCCCCACGAGAGCTCCTCCTCGATGATGCAGCCGTCGAGGGTTGACAGGCCGGGCCCCCCGTAGGCCTCCTCGATGTGCGTGTTCATCAGCCCGACGTCCCACGCCTTCCTGAGGACGTCCTCGGGCCACGTCCCGTCGCGGTCGTACTCCCACGCCACAGGACGGATCTCCTTGGTGGCGAAGTCGTGAGCGAGCTCGCGAAGGTTCTTCTGCTCGTCGGTGAGGGTGAAGTCGACCACGGGGTTAGACGCTCCTGGAGGCGAGTTGACTGGTCAGTCAACGAAGAGTGTACCCCCGTCGAACGTCAGTTCGCGAGCGCCCACCAGACGACCACCGCGATCGAGCCGACCAGGACGATCGCGGTCACCAGGCCGAGCGCGTACTGGCTCTCGAAGAGGACGGGCCGCCGCGGGGCCAGCGTCCTCCGGCGTAGGCGGCGCCACATGGTGCGAGACTGTAGGGATGCAGGAGGCCTTCGGGTACGTGATCTTCGGCGTGGTGATCGTCAGCGCCCTGATCGCCGTGGCCTGCCTGTTCGGCAACGCGAAGCTCTACGAGCAGATCGGCCGCGGCGGCATGTCGCTCAACGAGGACGGCCCGCCACCGCCCGAGCCCGGCGGCGCGATCTACACGCGCGAGCGCGACGACGAGATCCGCCAGATGCTGGTCGCGAGGAACGCACGGCGCGCCGCGCGCGGGGAGGCCGAGCGCGACGTCGAGGCGGAGCTCGCCGAGCTCACCCGACCGGCGGTCGACCCGGCCCTGCGCGCGGAGATCCGCGACCTTGTGGTCGCCCGCAACGCGCGCCGGATCGCCAAGGGCCGTGAGCCCCTCGACGTGGAGGCCGAGATCGAGCGACAGATCTCCGAGCTCGCTGGGTAGGGTGCCGCGCATGGCCGGCCCCCGACGCTTCGAGATCGACGACATCCTCATCCGCCCCGGGACCTACTTCAACCCCGAGACGGAAGTGATGATCGTGGTGGACGACTCCCCCCACCTCGACACGGACGTCGCCGAGGCCGGCGACGAGGCCGGGGGCGAATGGCTCCTGGTCTCCGACGAGACGCCGGTCGACGAGCACTCCCGCGACGAGCTGCTCGAGGCCTTCAGCGCCCGCTTCCACCCGGGCACCTCCGGCGCGATCGCCGGCGACGAGGACGACCCGGGCGAGGAGGATCCGGAGCTCGAGCCCGACGTCGAGGAGCTCGAGTAGCTACCGGCTCGGGGAGGTCGGCGCGACCTCCTCCTCGGCGTCCTCGCGCGGCGCCGGCTCCGTCGCCTCCGGCCCCTTGCTCGTCGTGCGGCCGGAGCGCTCCTCGCGCCTGGCGTCGGCGTCCGGGTCGCGCCGGTCGGCGACGATCGAGGCGATGATCCCGATCGCGAAGGCGACGGCCACCACAGCGAGCGAGGCGACCGGGCCGAGCTTGTAGACGTCCTCGAGGAGGAGCTTGATCGCGACGAGCGCGAGCACGATCGCGATCGTCTGGTCGAGGTAGCGGAAGCGCCGGATCAGCCCCTCGACGAGGACGAACAGCGCGCGCAGGCCGAGCAGCGCGAAGACGTTGCCCATCCAGATGATCGCCGAGTCGCGGGTGATGGCGAAGGCGGCGGGGATCGAGTCCACCGCGAAGGCGATGTCGGCCGCGACGACCGCCGCGAGGCAGAGGAAGAGCGGCGTGGTGTGGCGCCGGCCGTCCTGCTGGACGAACCAGTGGTGGCCGTGGAACTCCCCCGTCACCGGGAACAGCCGCCGGACGCCCTTGACGATCAGGTTGTTCTCGGGGTCCACGTTCTCGTCGACGCCCTTGAGGATCCGGTAGGCGAGCACGAGCAGCAGCACGCCGAGGACGTAGATGACGAAGTCGAACTGCTCGATGAGCGCGACGCCGCCGAGGATCGCCAGCCCGCGGAGGACCAGCGCGGCGACGATCCCCCAGAACAGCAGGTTCGCCCGGTGCTCGGCGGGGACGCCGAAGTACGAGAAGAGCAGGAGGAAGACGAAGAGGTTGTCGAGCGACAGCGACCGCTCGATGAAGTAGACGGTGGTGTAGGTGATCGCGTCCTCGGTGTTGTCCACGACCACCAGGACGACCGCCGCCAGCAGCGAGAGCACGAGCCACCCGATGCTCCAGGTCACGCCCTCGCGGAAGTCCGGGTCGCGCCCGCGCGCGAAGAACTTCAGGTCGACGAACAGCGCGACGATCGTGAACCCCCCCAGGATCAGCCAGGGGACGGGGCCCGAGAGGACGGCGAACGGCGCGCTCATGTCATACGTAATAGAAGGTCAGCCCGAGCACGGCGTAGACCGCCAGCAGCTGGAGCCCCTCGTACCACGTCGACTCACCCTCGTTGACCACGTGGTTGGCGATCAGGATCGCGAAGAAGACCGCCGCCAGCTCGAAGCCGTTGAAGACCAGCGCCATCGTGAAATCGCCGATGAAGAGGCTCAGCAGCACGAGGACCGGGGCGACGAACAGCGCGATCTGGGCGCTCGAGCCGACGGCGATGTTGACCGCCAGGTCCATCTTGTTCTTCGCCGCGAAGTAGATGGCGACCCAGTGCTCGGCGGCGTTGCCGACGATCGCCACGACGATGATCCCGACGAAGAACGGCGAGAAGCCGGCGGCCTCCGAGGCCTCCGTGATCGACCCGACGAGGATCTCCGACATGACGCCGACCGCCACGCCGGCGATCGCCAGGGCCATGACGGCCTTCCTGACCGACCACGGCTCGCCGCCGTGGTCCTCCGCGCCGTGCGACGGGTTGAACAGGTGGCGGTGGGACTTCAGCGAGAAGAAGAGGCCGGCGGCGTAGGAGAGCAGCAGGACGACCGCCACGCCGATCGAGAGCGCCTCGAGGTCGCCGCTGAAGTCGATGCTCTCGGCTCGCGGGTTGGGCAGGCCGCCGCCCGCGACGAGCTGGTAGATCGCCGGCATGACCAGCGCGACGGCGGCGAGGATCAGCATCGACACCTGGGTGTTGGCCGCCGTGCGGTCGAAGGTCTGCCGCTCGCGCCGCAGGCCGCCGACGAGAATGGCGGCGCCCATGACGAGCAGGATATTGCCGAGGATCGAGCCGATGATCGAGGCCTTGACGACCTCCTGCAGACCCTCCTTCAGCGCGAAGAAGGCGATGATGAGCTCCGGGGCGTTGCCGAACGTGACGTTGAGGAAGCCGCCGATGCCGGGCCCCGAGCGCGCGGCGAGCTCCTCCGTCGCGCGCCCCATGAGCGCCGCGGTCGGGATGACGCCGAGGGCCGACGCGGCGAAGATGATCGTCGCCTCCGCGTGGGCCAGCTCCAGCGCGACCGCGATCGGGATGAACGGGACGAGCATGTAGGGCCACCCGGACCCGCTGAACAGGAAGCGCCGGAGCTTGTTCACGGCGGGGACCCTATCCACCGCCCGGCTAGATTGAGGCCGTGGCCCGCGATCTCGCCCACACCGCCGTCGGGACCTGGAGCGGCGGGCACTTCATGCACTACGGCGAGCCGCTGGCCGAGGAGCGGCTGCTCGCGCTGCTGCGGCCCGGCGACGGGATCTCGACGGTGATCACCGCCGACGCCTACGGGGCCGGCGAGGCCGACGCCCTGCTCGGCCGCGCGCTGGCCGGCGTCCCGCGCTCCGACTACGTGCTGGTCGGCGCGATCGGCCACGACTTCTACGAGGGCGAACGCGACGGCCCGCGCGGCTTCCCGCGCTTCACCGACCCGCGGCTGCGGGGGCCGGAGGGCTACCTCGACTACGTCCGCATGGCGGTCGAGCGCTCGCTCGAGCGCTGCGGCGTCGACGCCTTCGACCTGCTCCTGCTCCACAACCCCGACCGCACCGGCTTCACCTCAGAGGCGGTCTGGGACGCGCTGGCCGCCGTGCAGGCCGAGGGGCTCACGCAGCGCCTGGGCGTCGCCCCCGGGCCGGCCAACGGCTTCACCCTCGACGTCATCGGCTGCTTCGAGCGCTTCGCCGAGCTCATCGACTGGGCGATGCTCATCCTCAACCCGCTCGAGCCGTGGCCCGGCGAGCTCGCGCTCGACGCCGCCGCCCGCCACGACGTCTCGGTGATCGCGCGGGTGGTCGACTACGGCGGGCTGTTCTGGGACGACGTCCTCCCCGGCCACGCCTTCGCCCCCCGTGACCACCGCGGCTTTCGGCCCGCCGGCTGGGTCGAGGGCGGGCGCGAGCGGATGGAGGCGATGCGGCCCTACGCCGAGCGCCACGGCCTGACGATGCTCCAGCTCGCCGCCCAGTGGGACCTCGCCCACCGCGCGGTCGCCTGCGTGGCGCCGACGCTCATCCAGGAGCCCGACGCCCCCCACTCCAAGCCCGTCGAGGCCAAGCGGGCCGAGCTCGCCGCCACGCCGGCCGAGGTCCGGCTCTCCGGCGTCGAGGTCGCCGAGCTGCGCGCCCTCGGCGACAACACCGGCTCGATGACACTGAAGGGCGCTTCCCCCGAGCACGAGGGCGACGCCCGGCCCGACCGCTGGTCGCTGGACCCGTCGCTGGCCGAGCTCGCCCGCCGCTGGGCGATCGAGCCCGACCTGCTGCGCCGCGCCGCCTGAGAAAGCGGCCGGCGTTCGCCCCGGCCGCTCCCCGCTACGCCCCTACGGCGTGAGGAGCTTGGCGCACTCCTGGGCCTTCTTGGTGTCCGAGCCGGCCTCGGTGATGCAGTCCGTGTACTTCTGGAGCTGCTCCTGGTCGGCGGAGGAGCCGCCGGAGCCGCCGGCGCCGCCGGAGCCGTCCGAACCCGAGCCGCCGAGGCCGCCCAGCCCGCCGAGACCGCCGAACTGGCCGAGGAGCTCGTCGAGCGGCTTGGTGTTGGCCGGCGCGGCGATCTCCTGATCCTGGTTGAGCTCGGTGAGCGAGAAGTCGAGCTTGATGGCGGCCGCCTGCGGCCCCTGCCCGGAGGTGCCGGCCGGGGGCTGGACGTCCATGTCGACGAGCATCCGCCGCAGGATCTTGTCCTCCCTGCCGGTGTGGATCTCCACCCGCAGGCCCTTGACCGCCTCGGCGGCCTGGCGGCGCTGCTCGTCGGTGAGCTTCTCGGGGAGGCGGCCCTGGTCCTGGAGGCCGAGCGTCGCGGCCTTCTCGAGCGCCCTGTTGATGTCCTCGAGGAGCTTGGGCACGTCGACGCCGCCCGTGATCCTGATCGTGTCCGCGTCGCCGACCTTGGACTCGCCCTCGTTCCTGGCGTTCGTGAGCCACTTGCGCGGGTCGATGCCGAGGGTGGAGAGCGACTGCTGGTCCTTGTTCTCCTGGGCGGCCTGCTTCTGCGCCTGCTCGTAGCCCGCCTGGAACTGCTTGAAGATCTGGTCGGAGACGGCGTAGTCCTGGTTGTTGAAGTTGACGAAGCCCTTGTCGCCCGTGGAGGTGACGCCCGCCTTGACGTTCTGGCCAGAGCCGGAGAAGTCGAGGTCCATCTTGAGCTTCGGCAGCCGGTTGTCGCCCTGCGTCTGGAACGGGCCGGCGAGCTTGACGTTGATCGGGCCGGACGCCTGGCCGCCCGTCGCGTTGACGCCGAGGACGACGTTCAGGCGCCCCGAGTCGACCTTCTTGTCGCCGGTGAACGTCTCCTTGAGGAGCTGGTTGACGTCCGTGCTCGCGGTCGCCTCGTCGCCGTCGCCGCCGCACGCCGCGAGGGCGACCGCCGCGAGCACGGCGAGCAGGAGGAACTGAAGGGACCGCAACCGGACGGGCATGGGGGTGTTCTCCTCGGGGTGGAGCAAGATCAAGAGCCGGGCGGGCGCAGGGTTTGGTGCACGCGGCAGCCGCCCCGAGAACCGAGCCTACCATCGGTCACATGAGCGTCAGATCAAAGTTGCGTTGGGCCTGTGTTGGGCTCGCGGGGCTTCTCGCGTGGGCTTCGCCCGCCCGGGCCGCGGAGGTCGTCGAGCTCGGGCGCGATGGCCGCGCCCGCGTGATCGAGGACCGCTTCGTCCCGTCGCGGCCCGACCTGCCGGCCGTCCCGCGGGCCCCCCGCGCGC
>JALYMV010000383.1 GCA_030773575.1 Actinomycetota bacterium | reverse complement strand
TGGCGCCCGACCGGGGTGGTCTGAGGACCAAGCGGGGCGACGACGACACGGATTCCGCGTGGCTCAGCCACGTGGGATTCGTGGCGGTGGCGCATCCGCGCAGCGTCCTGGGCCGCATCCGGGCGCTGCGGGACTTCTTCGACAGGCTCTAGAACGCCCCGCGGCGCAGGAGCACCGAGGGCACCGTCTTGACGAGGATCGTGAGGTCGAGCCCGATCGACCAGCGCTCGAGGTAGAGGAAGTCCAGGCGCACCAAGTCGTCGAAGTCGAGCTCGGAGCGGCCCGAGACCTGCCACAGGCCGGTGATCCCCGGCAGCACGCGGTAGCGCTTCTTGTGCCAGTCCTCGAGCTGGTCGAAGTCGCGCTGGGGCAGCGGCCGCGGGCCGACGAGTGACATCTGCCCGAGCACGACGTTGAAGAGCTGCGGCAGCTCGTCGAGCGAGTAGCGGCGCAGCACCCGGCCGATCCGCGTCATCCGCGGGTCGTCGCGGATCTTGAACAGCGCGCCGGAGGCCTCGTTGAGCGACTCGAGATCGGCCTGGAGCTGGTCGGCGTCCGAGCGCATCGTGCGGAACTTGAAGCAGGCGAACGGCGTCCCGCCGATCCCCGGGCGCCACGAGCGGTAGAGCACCGGGCCCCGCGACGTCATCCACACGGCGGCGGCGATGAGCAAGAGCAGCGGACTGAGCAGGAGGATCAGCAGCACGGAGCCCACGAAGTCGAACGAGCGCTTGACGACGTAGTCAAGGCCGTCGAAGACCGGCGGGCGCAGCTCGAAGAGCGGGACAGAGGCGCCGGGGACGAACTCGGCGCGGTGGACGAGGATCTCCATCGTCGAGGGCGCGATCCGCACGGTCACCCCGCGGCTATGGCACTGGTCGACGAGCTCGACCGCCGTCTCCTGCGGGAAGTCCGGGTCGGCGATGATGACCTCCTGGACCCGGTGCGCGTCGATCACCGGCCCGATCTCCTCGATCGAGCCGAGCGAGCGCAGGCCGTTGTCCGGTTGCGGCGTCAGCGAGATGAAGCCGAGCATCTCCACCGGGGTGTGGACCTCGTCGCGCAGCGCGTGCGCGACGTCCTCGATGTGCTTCCCCGAGCCGACGAGCACCGCCCGGCGCCGGTAGCCCGCCGCCCGCAGCAGGACGCCGGTGACCCGCTCGTAGAGGAAGCGGAACGAGCCGACGTAGGCGATCGCGAAGGTGAGCGTGCCGTAGAAGATGTAGTAGCTCGAGTAGTCCCCGCCCTGCACCACCGCGTAGATGAGCGCCACCACCATCACCTGGAAGAGCGAGGAGACGATCTTCGGCAGCCCGGGCCGCTGGGCGCGGTCGGCGTAGAGCCCTGAGCGGGCGAACAGCAGCGCGGTGATCAGATAGGCGAAAGCGATCGTGTCGGTCGCCTCGTCGTAGGAGGCGCGCCATGCGTCGGGCCGGCCCTGGATGACCGCCTTGACCATGAGGGCGGTGAAGAGGCTCGCGAACAGCGCCGCGAAATCCACGGCGAGCAGCGAGACGAACCGCATGCCGCGCCGCAACGTCTCCATCCGCAGCAGGAAGGAGAGAACCGGCGGCCGCTTGCGGCGGACGTCCTGGGCGGGCAGGGGGACGGCGACCGGGGCGGCGCCCGGGCGGGTCCTCGGCAGGTCCTCTATGTCGGCCGGCACGTTCGCCATCGCTCGCTCACTCCAGCCCTAACGCGGCAGGCTGCCAGATGTACCGGCCTTTCCGGCAAGACCCGTCCCATGCTGGGACGGCTCAGCGGCTGCCGGCGCCGGTCAGCGCTTCGACACCCGACTCCTCGACCGTCCGCTCGAGCCCCTCGCGCAGCTGCACGACGGGCTCCCAATCCAGCACCTGCCGGGCCAGCGTGATGTCGGGCTGGCGGATCTGCGGGTCGTCGGTGGGCAGCGCCTCGTGGACGATCTCCGACCGCGACCCGGTGACGTCGATCACGGTGTGCGCCAGCTCGAGGAGGGTGAACTCGTTCGGGTTGCCCATGTTGACCGGCTGGTGGTAGCCCGACTCCGCGAGGCGGATCATGCCCTCGATGAGGTCGGAGACGTAGGTGAAGGAGCGGGTCTGCGAGCCGTCGCCGAAGACGGTGATCGGCCGGTCCTGGAGCGCCTGGCGCAGGAACGTCGGGATCGCGCGCCCGTCGTAGGGGCGCATGCGGGCGCCGTAGGTGTTGAAGATCCGCATGATCGCCGTGTCGACGCCCTGCTGGCGGTGGTAGGCCATCGTGAGCGCCTCGGCGTAGCGCTTGGCCTCGTCGTAGACGCCGCGCGGGCCGATCGGGTTGACGTGGCCCCAGTAGGACTCGGGCTGCGGGTGGACCTTCGGGTCGCCGTAGACCTCCGAGGTCGACGCGATCAGGAAGCGCGCGCGCTTGATCTTCGCCAGGCCGAGCGTGTTGTGGGTGCCGTAGGAGCCGACCTTCAGCGTGTGCAGCGGCAGCCGCAGGTAGTCGATCGGGGACGCCGGCGAGGCGAGGTGATAGACGAAGTCCACCGGGCCATCGACGAAGTAGGGGTTGATGATGTCGACGTTGATGTGCTCGAACTCGGGCGCGCGGATGTGCTCGATGTTCGCCAGCGATCCCGTCTCGAAGTTGTCGACGCAGACGACGCGGTGGCCCCGCCGCAACAGCTCGTCGCACAGATGCGACCCGAGGAACCCCGCGCCACCCGTCACCAAGCAGGTGGCCATGCATCAACAGGTTAGAAGGTCCTAGGCGGCGCGGGCGGCCTTGTAGGCCTTCTTCTTCAGCGTGACGGCCAGGACGTAGTGACCGTTGGCCTGCTTCTGCGCGAGACCCTGCTTGGCGAGCCGCTTGCACACGACCGGGCACCGCTTGCAGCGCGGCTTGTCGCGGCAGCACTTCTTCTTCGGCTCGACGACCTTCCCGCCCGGCATCGTTAGGGCACCCTAACACGAGTAGGATGCGCCGTCATGGCCGCCCCCGCCTTCGTCGCGCAGCTCAACGAGCAGATCGCCAACGAGTTCGCCGCCCACCAGCAGTACGTCGCCTGCGCGGTCCACTACGACGCCGAGACGCTCCCCCAGCTCGCCGCCTTCTTCTACCGCCAGGCGCTCGAGGAGCGCGACCACGCGATGATGATGGTCCAGTACCTCCTCGACGTCGACGCGGAGGTCGTCACGCCAGGGATCGCCGCGCCCGAGACGCGCTTCGCGGACGTCGTCGCGCCCATCGCGCTCGCCCTCGCGCAGGAGAAGCGGGTCAGCGACCAGATCAACGCGCTGGCCGCGCGCGCCCGCCAGGAGGGCGACTACTCCAGCGAGCAGTTCATGCAGTGGTTCATCAAGGAGCAGATCGAGGAGGTCGCGATGATGAGCGACCTCCTGCGCGTGGCCGAGCGCTCGCGCGACGACGTCATGGACATCGAGGACTACGTCGAGCGCGAGCACGGCGCGGGGGAGCGCGCCGACCCGACGGCGCCTCACGCGGCCGGCGCCTGAGCCCGCGGCGCGGTCCCGCTCGTGCTCTACCGCCGGCGCTGACGCAGGACCCGCGCGTCGCCCACCCGCAGCGTGATGCGGGCGGCGTCGCAGTGCTCGAGGTAGGCCTGGGCGAACTTGCGCGAGAGGCCGAGCTCGTCGCGCAGCGTGGCGATGGTGACCGGGCCGTCGCGCTCGACGAGGCGGCGCACCGCCGCCTCGGCCTGACCG
>JALYMV010000382.1 GCA_030773575.1 Actinomycetota bacterium | reverse complement strand
GGCCAGCGCCGCGCGGGCGGCGTCCGGCCCTCCCGTGACCCGCAGGGCCGCGTAGAGGAGGACGGCGGCCAAGGCCGTGCGGGTGCAGACGATGACGGGCGCGCTCAGGTCCTCGAGCGCGTACTTGATGAGCAGGTAGGACGCGCCCCAGATGGCGGCGAGGGAGACGAGGAGGGTCACCTGGCGCGGGGTCATGGTCCGTGCCAGTCTCGCAGCGGCGGGTCCTTAGCGCGAACGAGAGTTCGCGCCAGCCGCGATAAGTCGCGCTAATCGCTGTTGGCGGGGGTGGACGCCGGCTTGGCGTCCGAGGCGCCCGAGGACGACGAGGCCGACCCCGAGCCGGAGTCCGAGCCCGAGGACTCCTTCTTCTTCTCGGCCTGCTTGGCGTCGTGCTTGTCGGCGCCCGCCTTGGCCGACGCCTCGTTCTCGCGCTTGCGCTTGGCGGTGCCGTAGTCCGTGTTGTAGAAGCCGGACCCCTTGAAGTGCACGGCGATGGGGTGGAACACCCGCTGGACGGGCGCCTCGCAGGTCTCGCACTCCGTCACCGGCCCGTCGGACATCTTCTGCATCACCTCGAAGACGTGCCCGTTCTCGCAGCGGTACTCGTAGATCGGCATGCGGCGGGGGAGTATAGGTCGCACCCTGGACCCGCTTAGACTGCCGCGCCGATGCCCGAGACCGCGACCATGGACAAGCTCGTCGCGCTCTGCAAGCGGCGCGGCTTCGTCTTCCCCGCGTCGGAGATCTACGGCGGGATCGCCAACACCTACGACTACGGGCACTACGGCGTGCTGCTCAAGCGCAACGTGGTCGACGCGTGGTGGCGCACGATGCTCGACGAGCGCGACGACATCGTCGCCCTGGACTCGGCGATCATCCAGCACCCGCGCGCGTGGGAGGCGTCGGGCCACGTCGGCGGCTTCACCGACCCGCTCGTCGACTGCAAGACCTGCGGGCAGCGCTTCCGGGCCGACCACCTGGGCGACCTGCCCTGCGGGCGCAAGCCCTCCAAGCACCCGGGCGAGACGCCCGACTGCGATCTGACGGAGGCGCGCGAGTTCAACCTGATGTTCGAGACGACCATCGGCCCGGTCAAGGACACCGGCTCGACGGTCTACCTGCGCCCGGAGACCGCCCAGGGGATCTTCCTGAACTTCAAGAACGTGCTGCAGTTCTCGCGCAAGAAGCCGCCGTTCGGCATCGCCCAGGTGGGCAAGTCGTTCCGCAACGAGATCACCCCCGGCAACTTCATCTTCCGCACGCTCGAGTTCGAGCAGATGGAGATGGAGTTCTTCGTCCCGCCCGACGAGGCCGAGCAGTGGTACGAGCACTGGAAGCAGGCGCGCTTCGACTGGTACACGCGGTACGGGATCCGCGCGGCCAAGCTGCGGCTGCGCGCCCACGACCCCGACGAGCTCTCCCACTACTCGAGCGGCACGGCCGACGTCGAGTACGAGTTCCCGATCGGGTGGTCGGAGCTCGAGGGGATCGCCAACCGCGGCGACTTCGACCTCACCCAGCACGCCCGGCACTCCGGCGACAAGCTCGAGTACTTCGACCAGCAGACCAAGGAGCGCTACGTCCCGCACGTCATCGAGCCGGCGGCCGGGGTCGGGCGCTCCGTGCTCGCGTTCCTGGCCGACGCCTACGACGAGGAGGACGTGGATACCCAGTCGACTTCGTCGACGGGCACAGGGGGATCCGAGACGCGGACCGTCCTGCGCCTGCACCCGGCCCTTGCTCCGGTGAAGGTCGCCGTGCTGCCGCTGGTCAAGAAGGACGGCCAGCCAGAGGTCGCCCGCGAGATCGTCGCCGCGCTGCGGGGGCGGATGAGCGTCGAGTACGACGAGGGCGGCTCGATCGGCAAGCGCTACCGCCGCCAGGACGAGATCGGCACGCCGTTCGGCGTCACCGTCGATCACCAGACGCTCGAGGACCGCACGGTCACCCTCCGCGACCGCGACACCCTCGCCCAGGAGCGCCTGCCGATCGACAACCTTCCCGAGGTCCTCGACGCGCGGCTGCGCGCCGACTGGAGCTCGCCGAAGTCCTAGGGCTCACTCGACCAGGCGGCCGCGCGTCGTGAGCGCGTAGCCGTCGCCCGTCTCCGTCGCCCCCACCCCGGTCACGGCGACCCGCGGGTCGCGGAAGACCGTGAGGGTCGCCAGGCCGCCGAACGGGAGGCCCTCCGGCGCGATGATCAGCGCGCCGTCGCGCGCCGAGAGCCGCGCGCGCACCGTCGCCTGGATGCCGAACAGCCCGGCGGTCGCCTCGAAGAGCAGGTCGCCGCCGTCCGCCGCGAGCGGGCGGAAGCCGACCTGGGCGGGCAGCGCGGCCTGCAGGTCGGCGCGCGAGAGGCGCGCCGCGCCGTCGAGCGCGTCACCGCGCTTGACCAGCCGGGCGTCGCGGAGGACGAGCGGGCCGAGCCGCAGGACGCCGACGCGCGCCTCGAGCTCCGCCACCCCGTCGGCCTCGGCGATCAGCTCGGAG
>JALYMV010000381.1 GCA_030773575.1 Actinomycetota bacterium | reverse complement strand
GGCCGAGATCGTCGACGCGGCGGTCCAGGCCGCGCGCGACCGCCATCCGGCGGTGCGCTGGTCGGCCGAGCTCCCGGACGGCGCCGTCGCCGTGGCCGGCTGGGAGCCGGGTCTGCGCTCCCTGCTCGACAACCTGCTCGAGAACGCGGCGCATCACGGCCGGCCCGGCGGCGAGGTCCGCGTGAGCCTGAGCGACGGCGCCGAGCCGCAGGTCGCCGTCGAGGACGACGGCCCGGGGATCGCGGAGTCCGACCGCGACCGGATCTTCGAGCCGTTCACCCGCCTCGACGGCTCCGGCCGCCCGGGCTCGGGCCTCGGGCTCGCCCTCGTCGCCCAGCAGGCCCGCCACCACGGCGCCACGGCCGCGGTCGGCCGCTCCGAGCGGCTCGGCGGCGCGCGCTTCTCGGTCGCCTTCAGGCCCGCAGGCGGTAGCCCGTCGCGAACAGGCGGCGGTTGACCGCGAAGAGGGCGAGCGTCGCGGCGGCCTTCTGCTCAGTCGGAGGCGGCGGCGTACCGCCCCGCAGCGCGGTCGCGCGCCTTCGCCGCCTCGATCTCGCGGTCCTTGGGCGGGGCGGAGGTCACCAGGGAGGCGAGCAGCCGCTCCGAGGCGGCGGCCACCTCGTCGACGGCGCGCTCGAAGGCCTCGGCGTTGGCCCGTGACGGCTTCGTGGTGCCGCTGATCTTGCGGACGTACTGCAGCGCGGCCGCCCGGACCTCGCCCTCCGTGGCGGCCGGCTCGAAGTTGTGGAGGGTGCGGATGTTGCGGCACATGGTGCGAGCGTACCGCCGGCCTCAGCGCCCGTCGACCTCGCCGTGGAAGTAGCCGACGGCGCTCGCCCGCGTGGTCATCAGGTCCTCCGCCTTGTCGCCCGTCCAGACGCCGACCTTGTCGCTGTCGGGGTAGGCCGTCGCGGTCGGGTGGACGACGGAGGACCACATGAGGACCCGGACCGGCCGATCGGAGTCGTTGCGGACCTGGTGGGCGCCCTCGGGCCCCTTCGGGAAGAACACGACGTCGAACGGCGAGAGCTCCTCGGTGGCGTCGGCGGCGCGGACGGTCGGGCGCCCCTCGAGCACCAGCAGCCACTCCTCCTCGCCGTACTCGTAGTGGTACGGGCACAGTGCCTGCCCCGGCGGCAGCTCGTACACGCTCATGCCGGTGTCCCTCGCGCCGACCTGCGTGCCGAGCCAGAACATGCCGGCGCGGAAGGGCTCGGGGTCGTCGGCGTCGTAGGCGAAGTCGGGATCGGAGATCGAGAGGCGGCGCATGGGGCGCATCGTCCCACGGCCCGCACGGCGCGGCCTACCCGCCGGCGAGCACCGCGTCGTAGCCCTCCACCCGCAGGACCTCCATCACGACCTCGCGGTGGTCGCCCTGGAGCTCGATGACGCCGTCCTTGGCCGACCCGCCGACGCCGCAGCGGCGCTTGAGGCGGCCCGCGAGCTCGCGGAGGCCGTCGTCGGGGAGCGGGACGCCGGAGATCGTCGTCACGGCCTTGCCGCGGCGCCCACTCGTCTCGCGGCGGACCTTGACGCGGCCGCCCGTCTCCCGCGGCGGCGCGGCGCGCTCGGCCTCCAGCTTGCGGCGGCGGTCGCCGACGTCGCTCGACCAGACCACCCGGGAGTCGCGCTTGGGCACGGCTCGCACGCTAGCGACGGCGGACATCCCCGGCCGAGCTACGAGCTGGTCCTCGAGGACGTCGACTCCGTCCTCGATCCCGTCTGGCCGATCGCGTTCCTCTCCGCGCTGATCTGGGTGGGCGGCACAGCGTCGAGCTTGTCCGGCGCGTCGGCCGCGAGGGGCACGAACGGCACGACCGGCACGACGTGCGTCACTAGTCGCCGCAGCGACGGAGGGCGCCGCGAGGGGGCGCCCTCCCCGCGGCCAGGGTCGCGCGGACCCCACCGCCGCTTCAGCGGCGCTTTCCGTCAGCGCTCGATCTCGTACCGGCGGTCGCCGCACTCCTGGCAGATGCGCATGACCCGTCATCTCCGCCCCGGGCGATCTCGCCGTGCAGGGTGACCGTACGCCCAGGCGGTCGGTGGGTGCGAGCGGGGCCCGGCGATCCCTCCGGCCCCGCGTCCATCATGCACCCATGGCGTACGACGAAGACCTCGCGAACCGGATCCGCGAGCTGCTCGCCGGCGAGCGCAGCGTCACCGAGATGCGGATGTTCGGCGGCCTGGCGTTCCTGGTCGGCGGGAACATGGCGGTCGCGGCGAGCAGCAAGGGCGGCCTGATGGTCCGGGTCGATCCCGAGCAGACCGGGGGCCTGCTCGAGCAGCCCGGCGTCCGGCCGTTCGAGATGCGCGGGCGCCCGATGACCGGGTGGGTGCGCGTCGACGCCGACAGCGTGCGGACCAAGCGCCGGCTCGAGCCCTGGGTCAAGCGGGGCGCCGGCTACGCCCGGTCGCTGCCCGCGAAGGGTTGACCACGACGACCAATGACGCGGCCCACCGCGCTGCTCGAACCGCCCCGCCCGCTACCGGCGCCCCAGCTTTGCCAGCAGATCCTCCACCGCCTGCCGGCTCGTGACGAGGGTGACCATGTCGGTGGGGGCTCCCGCGTAGAGCATCACGGAGTCGTCATCCCTCAGCACGCCGCCGAAGGCGGCCTGATGCTGGGTCCGCGTGGCCCGGCGCTCCGAGAGCAGCAGCGAGAGCGTCTCGGCGATCCAGGGAAAGGTCGCCGACGGCAGCATCGTGCACCGCCGACCGTCGTGGAGGATCAGCGCGCGGTTGTCGAGGGTGATGTACGGCTCGGCGGGAGCGGCTGCGAGGGTGAGGGCTTCCGTGTTGAGCATGGCTGGAAGCTACGGCCCGGGGCGGCGCACCCTGGACGCGGGGAGGCTGCCCGGCCAGGCGCCTACACGACACGCTCGGCCGCGGCCCGGCGCCGGCGCCCGCGCCTACGACGCAGCGAGGGCGCCCGATCGGGCGCCCTCGGCAGAACTCACGAACCGCAGCGCAGGAAGCGCGAACGACTACGCGTCCTCGGAGGGCTCCTCCACCGCGGGCGCGTCGAGCGCGCCGCCCGGCTCGTCGATCGCCGGCGTACCGGCCTCGAGCTCCTGGGTCCCGGCGCCGACGCCGACCGGCTGCTTCTCCGGCTTGACGATCGTGATGCGCATCTCCTTGCTCGCCTCCTCCCCCTCGGCGGGCTCGGCGGGCGGCTCGACCATGACGGTCGCGCCGGCGACGAGCTCCGAGCGCAGGACGAAGTCCGCGAGCGGGTCCTCGATGAAGCGCTGGATCGCCCGGCGCAGCGGGCGGGCGCCCATCGACGGATCCCAGCCCTTCTCGACCAGGAAGTCCTCCGCGGCCTCCGAGAGCTCGAGCTGGAGCTCGCGCTCGGCCAGCGACGCGCGGATCCGCAGCAGCAGGAGGTCCACGATCTGCTTGATCTCGTCCTTCTGGAGCTTGTGGAAGACGATGACGTCGTCGATCCGGTTGAGGAACTCGGGCCGGAAGACCTTCTTGAGCTCGCCCATGATCCGGTTCTTCATGTCGTCGTACGTGATGCCCGTCTCGTCCTCGGAGACGGCGAAGCCGAGCGGCGTGTTGCGCGCGATCTCCGACGCCCCGATGTTCGAGGTCATGATCACGATCGCGTGCCGGAAGTCCACCGTGCGGCCCTGGGAGTCGGTCAGGCGCCCGTCCTCCAGGATCTGCAGGAGGATGTTGAAGACGTCCGGGTGGGCCTTCTCGATCTCGTCGAGCAGGAGCACGGAGTACGGCTTGCGGCGCACGGCCTCGGTGAGCTGGCCGCCCTCGTCGTAGCCGACGTAGCCGGGCGGCGAGCCGACCAGGCGCGAGACCGCGTGCTTCTCCATGTACTCCGACATGTCGATGCGGACCATCGCGTCCTCGTCGCCGAACAGGAACTCGGCGAGCGTGCGGGCGAGCTCGGTCTTGCCGACGCCCGACGGCCCGAGGAAGACGAAGGAGCCGGTCGGCCGCTTCGGGTCCTTCAGGCCGGCGCGCGAGCGCCGGATCGCCTTGGAGATCGTCTCGACCGCCTGCGACTGGCCGATGACGCGCTTGTGGAGCTCCTCCTCCATGCGCATGAGCTTCTGGGTCTCGGCCTCGGTGAGCTTGAAGACCGGGATGCCCGTCCACATGGAGACGATGTCGGCGATCTCCTCCTC
>JALYMV010000380.1 GCA_030773575.1 Actinomycetota bacterium | reverse complement strand
CCGCCACGCCCACCCCGAAGCCGCGGGCCGCCGTCCGGCTCGTCCGGGGCGCGTTCCGCGGCGCCGACGACCACGCGACCTCCGGCACCGCCACCGTCGTGCGCCTGGCCGACGGCCGCCGGCGCCTGACCTTCACGGGCTTCGAGAGCGACGGCGGCGTCGACGTCCGCGTCTACCTCGTGGCCGGCGACGGCCGCGACGTCTCCGACCACGTGGAGCTCGGGCGCCTCAAGGGGGAGGCCGGCGACCAGCAGTACACGATCCCGGCCGACGTCGACCTCTCCCGCTACGGGACGGTCGTGCTCTGGTGCGTTCCCTTCACCGTCCGAGTGGGCGTCGCGCCGCTGAGCTGAGCACCGCCGGGGCCGCCCTCCGGCACCGTCGCCGAGCGGGGGACGCGATCAGATCGGCAGCGGCGACGGCGGCTTCATCTCGCGAAGGCGCAGCAGGGTCACGACCCGGGTCGCCCCGGCCTTGGCCGAAAGCGCCACGAGCACGCGCTGGAGCTCCTCCAGATCGCGCGCGACCACGCTCAGCAGCGCGTCGGTCTGGACTTCTGAACGCGTCGTTAAACGACGGACGCGCCGCGGAGGGCGCGTCCGAAAGTTGAGAATGCTGAGTCTCCCAGGCCTTCTGCTGCGCGTGGCGCCCAGTCTCAACTTCTGGACGCCGAGTCTCATCTAAATGGACGCGCTCATCACCCGCAGCCCGTGTTGTTCCCGCAGCTCGAGCACGTGTAGCAGGAGCCGGTGCGCTGCATCATGCCGCCGCACTGGTTGCAGGCCGGGCCGAGGTCGAGGCCCTTCAGGACGGCCGGGCGGGCCGGCGGGGTGTCGGTGAGCGCGGCGGTCGGGGGCTGGGCTTGGGCGGCCGCGCCGGACGGCGTGGTGGTGACGGTCGCGCCGCCGTTGCCGCCGTTGGACGGGCCCGCCGAGCCGCCCGTCGCCGAGAGCGCGACCTCCTCGCCGGCCTTCCGCGCGCGGACGGCCGGGGTGAGGATCCCCAGGTCCTCCTGGACGTCGGCGCCGAGGAACCGCGAGGCGAGCCAGCGCATGATGTAGTCGGGCATCGACTTCGCGAACGGGATCTCGGCGTTCTGCGTGATGCCCTCCGGCTCGAAGCGCATGTAGGCGAACTTGCGCACGAGCGTCTCGAGCGGCACGCCGTATTGCAGCGCGATCGAGATCGACGTCGCGAACGAGTTCATCATCCCGCGCAGCGTCGAGCCCTCCTTGCCGATGTCGGTCAGGAAGATCTCCCCGACCGTGCCGTCCTCGTACATGCCGGCGGTGATGTAGCCCTCGTGGCCACCGAGCGAGAACTTGTGGGTGATCGACTGGCGCTCGCGCGGCATCCGGCGGCGCTTGGGCTCCGAATCGCGCCCCGTCCCGGCCTTGGCGAGCGCGGCCTCGACCGCCTTCTCGACGTCGGCCTCCGTGTAGCCCTGGACGACCACGGTGGCAACCGCGTCGGCGTCCTTGGCGTCCTGCGCGTCGGTGCGCAGCGCCTGGGCGGTCTTCGAGCCGTCGCGGTAGATCGCGAGCGCCTTGACGCCGAGCCGCCACGCCTCGATGTAGGCGTCGGCGATGTCCTCGACCGACGCGGTCTGCGGCATGTTGACCGTTTTTGAGATCGCGCCCGAGAGGAACGGCTGGACCGCGCCCATCATCTTGATGTGGCCCTCGTGGGAGATGGCGCGCGAGCCGACCGCGACATCGAAGACCTCGAGGTGCTCCGGCGCGAGGCCGGGCGCGTCGACGATCGTGCCGTGCTCGTCGATGTGGGCGACGATCTGCTCGACCGCGGCCTCGTCGTAGCCCAGCGTGCGCAGCGCCATTGGCACGGTGCGGTTGACGATGGTCATCGTCCCGCCGCCGACGAGCTCCTTGTACTTCACGAGCGAGAAGTCCGGCTCGACGCCCGTGGTGTCGCAGTCCATCAGGAAGGAGATCGTCCCCGTGGGCGCGAGCACCGTGGCCTGCGCGTTGCGGTAGCCGTAGAGCTCTCCGAGCGCGACTGCCTCGTTCCAGCTCTCGCGAGCCGCGGCGACCAGCGAGGTGTCCGTCGTGGCGGCGTCCGGGATCGCGTGGGACGCGTCGCGGTGCATCCGCATGACGTTGTTGTGGGCCTCGCGGTTGTCGGGGTAGGCGTCGTACGGGCCCATCGCCTCGGCGATCTTCGCCGACTGCAGGTAGCCGCGACCCGTCATCAGCGCGGTGATCGCGGCGGCGGTCGCGCGGCCGCCGTCGGAGTCGTAGGCCATGCCGTTGGCCATCAGGAACGCGCCGAGGTTCGCGTAGCCCAGGCCGAGCTGGCGGAAGGCGCGGGCGTTGCGCCCGATCTCCTCCGTCGGGTAGCTCGACGGCGAGACGACGATCTCCTGCGCGAGGAAGACGATGTCGACGGCGTGCTCGAAGCGGTCGACGTCGAACGTCCCGTCGGGCCGGCGGAACTTCATGAGGTTCAGCGACGCGAGGTTGCAGGCCGAGTCGTCGACGTGCATGTACTCCGCACACGGATTGGACGCGTTGATGCGTCCCGAGTTCGGCGACGTGTGCCACTGGTTGATCGTCGTGTCGTACTGGATGCCGGGGTCGGCGCAGCGCCAGGCGGCCTCCGCGATCTCGCGCATCAGCTCGCGCGCGGGAATCGGCTCGCCGATCGGCTCGCCCGTCACGCGCGAGGTCGTGCGCCACTCGAGGTCCTGCTCGACCGCGTGCATGAACTCGTCGGTGACCCGGACGGAGTTGTTGGCGTTCTGGTACTGGATGGAGTGGAAGCCGTCGCCGTCGATCGACATGTCGAACCCGGCGTCGCGAAGGGCGGCGGCCTTGTCCTCCTCCTTGGCCTTGCACCAGATGAACTCGCGGATGTCGGGGTGGTCGATGTCGAGCACGACCATCTTGGCCGCGCGGCGGGTCTTGCCGCCCGACTTGATCGTGCCGGCCCACGCGTCGGCGCCGCGCATGAAGGAGACGGGGCCCGAGGCGGTGCCGCCCTTCGACAGCGGCTCGATCGACCCGCGGATCTTCGAGAGGTTGATGCCCGAGCCCGAGCCGCCCCGGAAGATGCGCCCCTCGCGCGTGTTCCAGTCGAGGATCGAGTCCATCGTGTCCTCGACGGAGAGGATGAAGCAGTTGTGCACCGCGACGTTCCCGGCGAGGAACTCGCCGGACTCCGTCTGGATGTCGTAGACGTCCTGCTCGCCGACGGGCTCGATGGAGACGATCTCCTCCTCGCGCAGGTCGGGGCAGCGCTTGGGGTTGTGCAGGCTCAGGGAGGCGAGGAGCTTGTCGGACTTGCGCCGGTCGACGAATCCGACCAGCTCGGCGAACCGGGCACGCTCGGAGCCGATGGAGATGGCGACCTCGTGGAGGTCGTGGCGGTCCGGCCGGGGGTCGCACTTGCGCGTGCGGCGGGAGTAGATGCCCAGGAGGTTGAGCAGGAGCTGCACGTCCTCCGTCCAACGCTCGGATATGACGGCCAAGCCGACGCGGGCGCTCTCGTTGCCTCGCGCGCGGCGGATGCTGACGTACCCGTCGGCCTGGAAGAGGCTGGCCAGGTAGGCGCAGATCTCCTCGTAGCCCGCGGTGAACAGCTGGGCCGGTACCCGGATGTCCGTGCCCCGAGCCAGCAGCCCCCAGCGCTCGACGAAGGGCCGCAGCGGCTCTCCGTAGAGGCGGATCCGGCGCAGGCTCAGCGTCTCGTCCTGGGTGTCGACCTCGCGCACGTGCCGGTGGACATCGGGCAGTGCCGTGTCGAGGTGGCCCACCACCCACTCGTACTCGTCCTGGGTGGCGACGAGGAACTCGGCCGTCAGCGACCTGTTCGTGCCGTCGTACTGGCCGACGAATCCGTCCGCCTGCAGCCAGCCGGCCAGGGCCGCCTCGGCCACCGGCACCGGGTCCGCGTCGGCCCCCGGGACGAGCGACTCCTCGGCTCGCACCTCGCCGGCCGGGACGAGCACGGGAGCGGCGACTTTCGCACGGTGCGGGTGCAGGTGCATGCGCATGCCGACCCGCAGCTCGTCGACCCGCAGCCAGGCCGGTGCGGTCCGGCGCTCGGCCACCGCCCGGACGACGTGGTCGGCCGTCGCCTCGACGACCTGGCCGTTGCGCAAGCGGATCCGGTGCACGGCCTTGCGACCGTTGTGCTTCGTCGCGACGATCCGGGTGACACCGCCCGCGTCGTAGACCTCGCGGCCGACCTGGTCGCCTTCCACCAGCTCGCCGATCGGCACCATGCCCTCGGGCGTGGAGACGAGCTGGTCGAACGGCATGCACGCCGAGCACTGCGGCTGCTCCTCGAAGCCGACGTTGAACCAGACGGGCGAGTTGAACGCCGCCATCTGGTGGAGGAGGATGTAGGTGAGCTCGGCCTCGAAGGCGTCGCCGTCCTCGACCGAGGCGAAGTAGCCCCGCTGGCGGCCCCAGTCGGCGATCGTCCCCGAGACGCGCGCGATCATCTGCTTGACGGAGCGCTCGCGCGTCGGCGAGCCGATCTGCCCCCGGAAGTACTTCTGCGCGACGATGTTCGTCGCGTTCTGCGACCACGACGCCGGGAACTCGACGTCGTCCTGCTCGAAGGAGCCGACCGCCGCCCTACGCAGCTCCCACTCGACGGCGTCGAACGGATGCACTCCGGGCTGGGTGAAGACACGCCGGACCTTCATGGCCTCCCCGCCGCTCGCGGGGTCGCCGGTGAGTGTGGTCTGGGGCGTGTATTCCATCTCCAACTGCTCCTCTCGATCGCCGCGGGTCTCGGGTCCGCGGTCGCTTCTTCCGGGTGGAGGAGACTCCCGGGTCAGTCGGACGGAACGGGGGTGCGGAGTGCGCTCCGTGCGCCTTTAATTCTACCGTCGCGCGGTGGGCGCGCCCGACAGCGCGAACGCCTCCGCCACCAGCTCGTACGAGCGCAGCCGGGCGGCCGGATCGTGGACGAGCGTGAGCAGCGCGAGCTCGTCGGCGCGGTATTCGGAGGCGACCGCGAGCAGGGCCGCGCGGACCTGCTCGGGGGCGCCGACGACGAGCCGGCGGGAGCTGTGGGAGAGGCGCGCGCGCTCGGCGTCGGAGTACGGGTGGGACTCCGCCTCTTCGACCGACGGCACCGGTCCGGGGTCGCCGCGCTCCAGGCGCAACCGCCACAGCCCGACGGACTGCGCGAGCCGGCGCGCCTCCGCCTCGTCGTCGGCGCAGATCACGCCGACGCCGACGCCCACCCGCGGCGCGGCGAGCCGCGGCGACGGGCGGAATCGATCGCGGTAGGCGCGCGCGACCGCCGGCCCGAGTCCCGGGTTGATGAAGTGGGCGAAGGAGAACGCGGTGCCGAACTGCGCGGCGCACAGCGCGCCGTAGTCCGAGGAGCCGAGCAGCCACAGCTCGGGCATCCGTCCCGGCCCCGGGTCGGGGATGGCCCGGATGCGCGTCTCGGCGCGATGGTTGGAGAGCAGGGCGATGAGCTCCTCGAGCTGGCGGGAGAACTCGTCGTGCTGGGCGACCCAGTAGCGCGCGTAGCCGAGGCGGTCGGCCGCGCGGGCCAGCTCGAGCGTGTTGCGCAGCGCGTCGGGCGCGGTGGAGCCGGACGGGATCGGCGACTGGTCGAGGACGCCGAGGACGAGGTCGTCCGGCGAGGTCCGCACGCGCGGACTACCGGCCGAGGCGGACCCAGTCGGTGAAGTCGTGCCAGGTGCCGCCGGTGCGGAAGCTCGCCTCGCCGAGCGCGTGGCGGACGCCGGCCAGGCGCTCCTCGCCCCAGCCCAGGCGGCGCATGAGCAGCAGGAGGGCACCCGCCAGCAGGCAGGCGGCGAGGAGGGCGCCGATCACGACCAGGGGCACGGGGGAGGCGTCGGAGCCCTGCGCCGGGCGGGTCATCACGACGTTCGGCTTGTTGTCGGCCGGCGGCGGCGTGCCGGGGGTGATGCCCGCGCCGGGGGCCGCGGGGACGGGCGG
>JALYMV010000379.1 GCA_030773575.1 Actinomycetota bacterium | reverse complement strand
GGCGGGCGCCGCCGCTGCCTGGCCGGCGTGCTCGCGGCCTGCCTGGTCTGCGGGGCCGGCACGCTCGAGTCCGGCATTCAGATCTTCGCCGACGCCGGCCCGCTGCGCGCCTATGACTGGTTCGGCCCCTCGCGCCTGATCCCGCAGGCGATCACCGAGTTCCCGGCGTTCTCGTTCCTGCTCGGCGACCTCCACGCCCACCTGCTCGCGGTCCCGTTCACCCTGCTGGCGCTCGCCTTCGGGCTGCAGGCCGCGCGCGGGGGGCCGAGCCGCCGCGACGTGGTGCCGGCGGGGATCGCGGTCGGCGTCCTCTACGCGATCAACTCGTGGTCCTACCCGGTCGCGGCCGGCGTCGTGGCGCTCTCGACCGTCGTGTGGGTCCGCGGCCGCCCGCGAGCCGGCGCGTGGCGGGCGGCGGCGCTCTGGAGCCTGGGTGTCCTCTGGGTCTCCGTGCTGGCGGTCCTGCCGTTCTGGCTCGCCTTCGACGCGGCGACGGGCGGGATCGGGTTGGTGGAGGAGCGGCGGTCCTTCTCGCAGTTCGTCCGCGACCAGTCGCTCTTCCTCGGCGTGCTGCTGTGGGTGCTCCTCGCCGCCTTCGCCCACCGGCTCCTCGGCTCGCGCCGGCCGCTGCGCACGGCGGCCTGGCTGGCCGTCGCCGCGATCGTCGCCGGCTCGCTGCTCGCCCCGGCCGACCTCGCCGGGCCGGCGCTCGTCGCGGGGCTGGTCGCGGTCGCGCTGCGGGCGGCCTGGGGGGCCCCGGAGGCCGGGGAGCGCTGGGGCTGGCTGGTGATCGCGGCCGGACTGGCGTGCGTGCTCGGGCCGGAACTCGTCTACGTCCGCGACGAGTTCGACGGCTCTGAACTGTTCCGCATGAACACCGTCTTCAAGCTCGGCTTCCAGGCGTGGATCCTGCTCGCCGTGATGGCCGCCGTCGTCCTGGCGCTGGGGCGGCGGTGGCTGCCCGCGGGCGCGTGGCGGCTGTGGGCGCCGGTGGCGGTCGTCGGGCTGGCGCTGGCGGCGATCTACCCGGTGGCGGGGACCTACGCCCGCAAAGCGGCGTTCGCCGACGGCCCGCGGCTGGGCGGGCTGGCGTGGCTCGAGCGCGACGCGCCCGGGGACGTCGCCGCGATCGCCTGGCTGCGCGACGAGACGGCGGGCGACGCCGTCGTCCTCGAGGCGGTCGGCGACGACTACTCGGAGTTCGGCCACGCGCGGATCTCGACGTTCTCCGGGCGCGCCACCGTCCTCGGCTGGCCGGGCCACGAGCTGCAGTGGGGGCACGACCCCGGCTCTCGCCGCGCCGACGTCGAGCGCATCTACCGCGACCCCGACCCCGCCGCGGTGCGGCCGCTGCTCGAGCGCTACGGCGTCGACTACGTGGTGGCCGGCCCGCTCGAGCGCGCCGACTACGGCGACGACGGCCTGGCCAAGTTCGACCGCCTCGGCCGCCGCGTCCTCGACCGCGAGGGGACGACGGTGTGGCGGCTCAATACGACGTGAGCCCGCGCCGCACGTAGAGCCACTCCGGCATGCCGCCGGTCGGGCTCCACGGCTCGCGGGTCGTGACCCACGTCGCCCAGTTGGCGGGGGAGAACGCCGCCCCGTAGTCCTTGACCCACCAGACGCGGAAGTCGAACCGGCGGCCCTCGTAGCCGCCGAGCTTGGCACCGAGCTTCTGGCGGGACCCTTCGGTGAGGATGAGGACGTCGGCCTCGGGCGTGTAGTCCGGCCGGGTCATATCGATGTAGCCCGCCGGCAGGTCGCGGAAGTACCAGGCCCACGGGAAGGTCGCCCCCTCGGCCTCATCGACCGCGATGGTCAGGGGAGCGCCGGAGCGCTCGGCCAGGGCGTAGACGCGGTCGCGGACGCCGAGGACCTGCTCGGAGGACTGGGTGGAGACGAGCAGCTCGCGGGGGTCTGCCGGCCGGACCGCGTTGACCTGGAAGCTCGTCCAGCCCACGTAGACGGCGCCGATCAGGGCGATGGCCAGCCCGGCCCGGCCCGCCCAGCGCCGCCGCTCCGCCCACAGGAGCTGCACGCCGATCCCCGCGAGCAGGATGAGCGGCAGCAGCGGGTGCAGCACCAGCCACGCGAACTTCTCGCTCGCCCACGAGTAGACGGCGAGCGACATCGCGAACATCCAGACGATCAGCCAGCGCCCCGTGCTGGGCGAGCGGATGACGGCGACCACGCCGGCCGCCGCCAGCGCGACCACCGGCCATTCGACGCCGCCCAGCAGGAAGACGTAGAAGCCGGGCGGCTCGCCCCCGCGGCCGACGGGCTGCTGGCCGAGCCAGTAGGCGAGGCCGTCGTAGATGCCGTCCCACAGCCCGCCGGGGTTGGTGAGGAAGACGGTGAACAGGAGCGTGAAGACGAGCCAGAACGCCGCGAAGCCCCACGCCCACGCCTCCCAGCCGACCGCGAGGACCGTCCGCACGAGCGGCGCCTCCCGCCAGCCGCCCTCCGCGCGGCGGGCGCGGCGGATCTGCCAGAGCGCGAGCGGCCCGAAGAAGGTCCCCGCCACGAAGACGGTGATGAACGTCGACTCCTTCGTCGCGAAGCTCGCCGCCAGCAGGGCGCCCATCAGCGCCGGGTGGTGGCGGCGCGGGGCGTCGAGGAAGCGCAGCACGACGGCGAGCAGCGCGAGCGTGATGCAGGCGATGTAGATGTCCTCGCGGGCGAAGCGCGAGAAGTAGAGGTAGCTCGGGCCGACCGCGAGCAGGACGGCGGCGGTGAACGCCGCGATCCGCCCGATCTGGCGGCGCACGAGGTAGGGCAGGGCGACGATCGCGGTCCCCATCAGCGCGGGGGCCAGCCGGGCCACGAAGTCGCTCGCGCCGAAGATCGCGTACATCGCCGTGGTCAGGTAGAAGCGCAGGGGACCGTGGAGCAGCGGGTTGTAGGCGTACTCGCCCTCGGTGAACAGCCGCCAGGAGAAGTAGGCGTCCTGGCTCTCGTCGTGGTGGAAGGGACGCGCGCCGAGGTCGACGAGCCGCAGCACGAGGGCGAGCGCCACCAGGGCGGCGTAGGCGGCCAGCTCGCCGCGGGATCGGTCCTTCAGCCAGGCGCGCACGGACGACTTTCTAGCGCGCGAACGCCTCGCGGCGGGCCGCGCGCAGCCGCGACAGGCCGCCGTAGCGGGTGGCGATCAGGACGAAGCCGAGGAGGGTGATCGGGACGACGAGGACGAAGCGGAGCATGACGATGTAGGAGACGGCGATCGACCCGCTGCCGCCGATCGCCCGGATCCCGATCACCGCGGCGGCGTCCTGGGTGCCCGCGTAGCCGGGGCCGGACGGGATGAGCGCGAACACGCTGGCGAGCGCCACGAGGTAGACGCCCTCGATCGGGTCAATGCCGAAGCCCACGGCGCTGCCGATGGTCATCCACATCGCCGACTCGATCCCCCACACCACCACGGTCATCGCCAGCAGGTATGCGCCGTGCCGGCCCCGGAGGTTCAGCGTCGAGGAGAGGATCGGCACGAGCATGGCGCGTAGCCGCTCGTTGCGGCGCAGGAGGACGAAGCCGGTGGCCGCGAGCGCCGCGGCCGCGACGGTCACCCCCACGATGACCTCGATCGAGCCGGCGCCGACCTCACCGAGCAGCGCGTAGCCGACGATCAGGAACAGCCCGACGACGACCGCGATGTCGAGCAGCCGCTCGGCGAGCAGCGTGCCGAGGATCGTCCGGCGCCCGGCCTGCGTGCGCGGCGCGAGCAGGAGCACCCGCACCGCGTCGCCGGCACGGGCGGGCAGGACGTTGTTGACCGCGTAGCCGACGACGGTGAGGGCATAGACGTCGGCGCGCGGGGCATGGGCGCCGTCGCGCGCGAGCAGCCGCTCCCAGCGCTCCGCGCGAACCACGGTCGCCACCGCGTAGAGGGCGATCGCGCCGGCCAGGGCGGCGAGCTGGCCCGGCGTCGAGGGC
>JALYMV010000378.1 GCA_030773575.1 Actinomycetota bacterium | reverse complement strand
CGCCCGCCGTCGTCGACGACCATCACGCGCTCGGCCGCCGCGTCGACGCCCTGCGCTGCCAGCGCGCCGAGCAGGACGCCCAGCGAGGGGCGGCCGGCCGACGGGATGACGACGTCGAAGGTCATCTCAGGCGAGCACGTGCTCCGCCGCCCGCCCTCGCGCCGCCGCGCTGGTCGGGCGGCGGACCAGGAACGGCCCGAGGGCCAGCGCGTCGACGGGCGCCGAGCCGAAGCACTCGAGCGCGTCGCGCGGATCGTCGACCATGGGGCGGCCGGCGGTGTTGAGGGAGGTGTTGACCACCACGGGGACGCCCGTCAGCGCCTCGAAGGCGGCGAGCATCCGCGCGACGAGCGGCTCCGTCTCCGCGTGGACGGTCTGGATGCGCGCCGTGCCGTCGACGTGGACGACCGCGGGGATCCGCTCCGCCCAGCCCTCGCGCAGCCGGTGGGTGAAGAGCATGTAGGGCGAGGGCATCGGGCCCTCGAAGACGTCGGCGGCCCGCTCGGCGAGGACCATCGGCGCCACGGGGCGGAACTGCTCGCGCCCCTTGATGTCGTTGAGCTTCTCCGTGTTGGCGAGCGATCGCGGGTCGGCGAGCAGGGACCGGTGCCCGAGCGCCCGCGGGCCGAACTCCGAGCGGCCCTGGAACCAGGCCACCACGCCGTCGGCCGCGAGCACCTCGGCGACCGCCTCGGCGATGTCGTCGGGGCGGTCGTACTCGAGCTCGGCCGTCTGCAGCCAGCCCTCGAGCTCGTCGTCGGAGAACTCGCGGCCGAGCGCGGCGGTCCGCATGGGGGAGATCTCGTCGCCCAGCTCGCGCGCGACGTAGAGGGCGGCGCCGAGCGCGGTCCCCGAGTCTCCGGCGGCGGGCTGCACCCAGATGCGCTCGAACGGGCCCTGCTCCCAGAGCACCGAGTTCGCGACGCAGTTGAGCGCCACGCCCCCCGCCATCACCAGGTCGGCGTCCCCCGTCTGCGAGTGCAGCCAGCTCGCGAGCTCGACCATCATCTCCTCGACGCGCTTCTGCACCGAGGAGGCGAGGTCGGCGTGCGCCGGGGTCCACTCCTCGCCCTTGCCGAGTGCGGGCGCGAAGCGGCTGAAGTCGACCGGGTCGGTGCGGTAGCCGCCCATGCCGTCCGGGCGCACGAGCGCGCGCAGCTCGTCGAGGAACGCCGGCTTCCCGTAGGAGGCCATCGCCATGACCTTGTACTCGTCGGAGGAGCGGCGGAAGCCGAGGTGGGCCGTGAGCTCCTCGTAGAGCAGCCCGAGCGAGTGCGGCAGCGGCTGGGAGGCCAGCGGCTCGAAGCGGCCGCCGACCGCGCGCCCGGCGAGGTGGGCGGAGCGCTCGCCGCGGCCGTCGAGCACCAGCACGCTGCAGTCGCGGCCGTAGGCGGCGTAGGCCGAGGCGGCGTGGGAGAGGTGGTGCCCGACGTGGCGGACCTTCGCCGGGTCCAGGCCGGGCAGCGCGGTCTTCAGGAACAGCGGCGCGCGGCGCACGAACAGCGTCCGCAGGCCCTCCCACTCGTCGGCGGTCAGGTCGCCGGTGCCGTCGGCGGTCGCGAGCTCCGGGTCATACGAGTAGCCGACCGCGTCGAGGTCGGCCGGCTCGAGGCCGGCGGTCTGCAGGCACCACCGCATCGCCTGCTCGGGCAGCTCCCAGGTGGAGAACGGCACGGGATCCTTGCCGTGCTTGCGGCGGGAGAAGCGCTCCTCCTCGGCGGCGGCGACGATCTCGCCGTCGACGACGAGCGCCGCGGCGGGGTCGTGGAAGACGGCGTTGACGCCCAGGACCCTCACGAACGGCCCCCGATCGGTATGTGCGCTGACCGAGAAGCGTCTCTCGACATTGAAGTCTGCCTCTCCGAAGAAGCGCTTCTCAAACCAAACGTCATTGCGATGACGCTGGCGCGTCCACGCTCACGCCGTGTCGGCCACCGCCCGCAGGCGGTCGAGCGCCCGGCGGATGAGGCGGGAGACGTGCATCTGCGAGACGCCGACGCGCTCGGCGATCTCCGCCTGGGTGAGGTCCTCGACGAAGCGCAGGTGCAGCACGATGCGGTCGCGGACAGGGAGCGCCTGGAGCGTCGGGGCGATCGTCGCGCCATACTCGACGAGGTCGAAGCGCTCGTCCTCCGCCCCGATGGAATCGGCGTAGGTCTCGCCGTCGCCCTCGTCGCCGAAGCGGTAGGAGTCCAGGGAGACCGCATCGTAGGCCGAGGACGCCTCCATCGCCTCGAGCACGAGCTCGGCGGTCGAGCCGATCGACTCGGCGATCTCGGCCACCGACGGCGAGCGCCCCAGCTCGCGCGAGAGCTGCTTGACGGCCCCGTCGACCTGCATCACGCGCTCCTGCATCCCGCGCGGGACGTGGACCGCCCAGCCGTTGTCGCGGAAGTAGCGCTTGAGCTCCCCGAGCATGGTCGGCACCGCGTAGGAGGAGAAGGCCGTCTCGCGGGCGGGGTCGAAGCGGTCGATCGCCTTGATCAGGCCGAGTGTGGCGACCTGCACGAGGTCGTCGAGCGGCTCGTCGGAGCGCCGGTAGCGGCGCGCCATCCGCTTGGCGAGGGGCAGCAGCCGCTCCACGAGCTGGTCGCGGGCGGCCTGGTCGCCGTGGCGGTGGTAGCGGACGAGCAGCCGGCGGTCCTCGTCGAGGCGCGCCTTGCCGGCCACCGGACGCGAGCGCGCAGGCGGCATCCCCGCAGCCACACGATCACGGAGCGGTTCCAAGCCGTCCCGAAACCTATCGGAGCGGCCTGCGCGGGCCTATGCCAACGGCGTCCGGTCGAGCCGGTCGAGCAGCTCGGGGAGCGTCTTGAAGACCTCGGCCGCCCCGGCCTCGCGCAGCTCGGCCTCCGAGAAGCCGCCCGTCATCACGGCGAGCGTCTGCAGCCCGGCGCGCTCGGCGGCCTGGCAGTCCCAGATCGAGTCGCCGACCATCACCGCCTCGCCGCCGCCCGCCTTCTCGACCGCCGCGACGACGAGGTCGGGCTCGGGCTTGGTGGCCTCCACGTCGGCGGAGGTCGTCCAGCCGTCCGCGATCTCGCGGGCGTCGAGGAGGTCGAGGTAGTGGTCGACCTCGTCGGCCTTGGCCGAGGACGCGAGGACGACCGTGTGGCCGCGCTCCTTGAGGCGTTCGATGAGCTCGCGCGCGCCCTCCAGCGGCTCGATCTCGGTGATGAGCTGCATGTAGAGCGCCTTCTCGGCCTGGCGGACGTCGTCGCCGTGCTCCTCGTCGAACGCCTCACCCGCGAGGGAGGCGACGAGCTGGTCGCCTCCCATCCCGATGTGGCGGTGGATCTCGTAGAGCGGCTGGATCGACCCGAACTGGCGCAGCGCCCGGTACCACGCGACGGCGTGGTGGTAGTTGGAGTCGACGAGCGTGCCGTCGATGTCGAGGATGGCCGCCGGGGGCACTACATCGCACCCGACCCGACCGAGCGGCGCTGGGCCTCGTGCTTGCCCTCGGCGAGCTCCTCGACGAGCTTGGCGCAGAACGCCGGCAGGTCGCCCGGGTTGCGGGAGGTGACGAGCCCCTCGTCGACGACGACCTCCTCATCGACCCACCGGCCGCCGGCGTTGACCACGTCCGTCCTCAGCGACGGGAACGAGGTGATGGTGCGGCCCTTGAGGACGCCCGCCTCCACCAGGGTCCACGCCGCGTGGCAGATCGCGCCGACCGGCTTTGCCTGCTCGAAGAAGGCGCGCGCGAACGCCACGGCGCGCTCGTCCATCCGCAGCAGGTCGGGGTTCGCGACCCCGCCGGGCAGCACGAGGCCGTCGTAGTCGTCCGGGTCGGCCTCGGCGACCGTCTTGTCGACCCGGAAGGTGTCGGCCCTGTCGAGGTGGTTGAAGGCCTGGATCTCGCCCTCCTCGAGCGAGATGAGCTCGGGCGCCCCGCCCTCGGCCTCCACCGCCGCCCACGGCTCGACCAGCTCCACCTGCTCGGCACCCTCCGGCGCGACGAGGAACGCGATCCGCCTGCCCTCCAGCCTGCCCGCCATGGTCAGCCCCTTCCGTCTTCTCGTGACACGTCGGGAGGTCACCTACCGGACCATCCTGGCGTGCAAACGCCCACGCCTCGTTTGCGGCGCATCGGGGCAGGGCACGAGATTGACGTCGCGTCACGGACAAGTCGCGTCACTTCCCCCTCCAACGTGCCGAGGCGCCTTCCCCAGGCGCCTCGGTCGTTTAACGAAGGCAAGGCCGGGGTACGGGCCTCCCGACATGGACCCGATCTCCGAGACGCCCACGGATCCATCCGACTACGCCGCGCTGACGCTCGCCTACGCGTCGCTGCTGAGCGCCCTGGCCTACGCCTCGCGCTCGCGACAGCCGGTCGAGCGAGCCGAGCTCATGCCGCTCACGGCGGCCACCTTCGCGCTCGCCAAGCTCCTCGGCAAGGAGAAGGTCGAGTCGTGGGTCCGCGCCCCGTTCGTCGAGGAGACGACCGAGGGTAGGCGCCCCAAGGGCCGCGGCCTGCGCTTCGCCGTCGGCGAGCTGGTCAGCTGCACGCGCTGCCTCGGCGCGTGGAGCGCGCTCGGGCTCATCGGGCTGCGGATGGCGTCGCCCGAGACGAGCCGCACCGTCAACGCGGTCCTCGCCGCCTCGGCCGGCAACGACTTCCTGCAGACCACGTTCGCCTGGCTGACCTCGCGCGCCGACGTCGAAGCCGCGAAATTGAGCGATTAGAAAGCGCTGCAAGGAGGTAAGCCCCGTTACGGGGTGGCCGTTCGTACGGGCGGATGCGCAACCTCTCGTCAGAGCTGGGACGCAGCCGTTGCTGGGACGAGACGGCGAGCCGGACCTCGTTGGAGTTCTTCACAGACCTAGGCCGAGGAGGCTCACCCGTTGTCAGCAGTACCCACCCCAGGCGCTTCCCCACCCGTGCTGCGCAGCCGGCTCGGCCTCGCGACGTCGGCCGAGCGGCCCTCCAGCCGCGCGGCGCGCGACGCGACCGACCGCGTCCACATCGAGCGCGCCCGCCGCGAGGGGACGCCGGCCGCGCGCGCCGCCGCCGTCGACGCCTTCATGCCGCTGGTGCGCTCGCTCGCCCGGCGCTACCAGCGCGGCGAGGAGCCGCTCGAGGATCTCGAGCAGGTCGCGAGCCTGGGCCTGCTGAAGGCCATCGACGGCTTCGACCTCGAGCGCGGGACCGCCTTCGCCTCCTTCGCCGTCCCCACCATCGTCGGCGAGCTGCGCCGCCACTTCCGCGACAAGGGCTGGACGATCCGCGTCCCGCGCGAGCTCCAGGAGCTCTCCTTGCGCGTCAACAAGGAGCAGGAGCAGGCCTCCAGCGAGCTGGGCCGCCCGCCCACGCCCGCCGAGCTCGCCGCCCGCCTCGACGTTCCCGTCGAGCGCGTCCTCGAGGCCCGCGAGGCCTCCCACGCGATGCGCCCCGTCTCGCTCGACCGCCCAGCCCTGCCCGACGGCGAGGACGACGGCGACACGCTGATCGACCGCTTCGGCTCGCTCGAGCTCGGCTACGGTCGCGCAGAGGACGCCGCCACGGTCGACGACCTGCTCAAGCGACTGCCCGACCGCGAGCGGATGGTGGTCGAGCTCCGCTTCAACGAGGACCTCACCCAGTCGGAGATCGGCGAGCGGATCGGCATCTCCCAGATGCACGTCTCGCGCCTGCTGCGGCGCGCGCTCGCCGAGCTCAACACGCTGGCCGCCGACAGCCAGCGCCCGCGGCTCGAGGCCGCGGGCAGCGCGCAGTAGCCGTCGGGCCGGCTCGCGAACATCGACCCTCGCGCACTTCGGGCCCGCGAGAGGCACGTTGATGGCGCCGCTCTCGCCGATTCCGCTCCCTCACCAGCCGCGGTTCGCCGTCGGCCGCTCTCAGGTCCCGCGCTCGGCCATCCAGCGCAGCCGCCGCAGCGTCTCGGCGTTGCGGCGTTCGATGAGCTTGTCCTGCAGCGGGTTGTGCAGCCAGGCCGGCGGCCCTTCGACGGGGTCCTCCTCGATGACGACCTCCGAACCCGATCCGCTCGGCGTGACCTCGAAGAGCACGTGCGCGACGCCGGCCGGCCGCGCGCGAGCGCGGAGCTTGAGCCGGCGCGGGGCGTCGCGCTCGAGCACCGAGGTGGTGTCCTTGACGGTGATGGGGCCAATGCCCACCGAGTGGTGGAAGCTCGAGCCGACGGCGGGCCACCCGGGTTCCACGTCGCGGATCTCCTTCGATCCGGCGACCCAGAACTGGTAGCTCCTGGCGTCGTCGAGGATCTCGAAGACGCGCTCCGGCGGGGCGTCGACATGCGTGCTGGTTCGTGCCATTACCGCCCTCGACTGCCCGCGCCGGGGGGCAGCCAATCGCGGCCCGCGACGGTTAGCGCGCCGGAACGCTGGGGTATTGGCGGAGGCAGAGACGGAAATGGGATACGACAGCGCCTCCACCACCACCGCGGAGAGCTGGACGCCCGGCATGAGCGCACCCCTCAGCTCCGACGTCCACCTCTCCCTGCCCGCCCGCCCGGAGAACGTCGCCCTCGTGCGTCACGTCATGGGCGCGTTCGGGGACACGCTCGCCCTGCCCGAGAAGCTGCTGGCCGACATCCGCCTCGCCGTCACGGAGGCGTGCACCAACGTTGTCCGTCACGCCTACGACGAGGACGGCGGCGTCATGCAGGTGGAGGTCCGGCCCTACGACGACCGCCTCGAGATCGTGATCGCCGACTCCGGTCGCGGGATCGCGACGAGCACCGACCGCCGCGGGCCCGGCCTCGGGCTGCCGATGATCGCCCAGCTCGCCGACGGGGTCGACATCGACCGCACCGTGCACGCGGGCAGCCGGGTCACCATGTCGTTCGGCCTCCCCGGCGTGGCCGCCGGGTGACCGCAGAGGTGGCACAGGAGCCGTCGAGCTCGGCGCCCCCGACGAGCGTGGCCATCGCCGCCGGCCCGCTCGTCGGCCCCGTCCTGCGTCGTGTCGTGGGCATGCTCGCCGCGCGCGCCGACCTGCCGCTCGACCGACTCGACGACGCCATCCTCGTGGCGGACCTGATCGCGGCGCGCGCGCCGGCCCACGCGCGCGACGACGAGGTGCGCGTGGCGCTCGAGCCCGCCGAGCGCTCGCTCTCGCTCGTCGTGGGCCCGCTGCGCTCCGGCGGCGGGAACGCGCTGGTGGTCGACGCCGCGGTGCCGGGCGTCGGCAACGTCATCGAGCAGCTCGCCGACGAGCTCACCGTCCTCCCCGACGGCGACGACGAGTACCTCCGCGTCCGCCTGACCTACTCGGACTAGGGTATGGCGATCGAGTTCCGCATCGACGACGAGCCCGTCGACGACACGACGCACGTCGTCTCCGTCACGGGGGAGATCGACCTCTTCACCGCGCCGGAGTTCAAGCAGCGGATCTCCGCCCCGATCGACGCCGGGTGCACCCGGGTGATCGTCGACCTCCTGGGCGTCACCTTCATCGACTCCTCGAGCCTCGGCGTCCTGATCGGCGCTCACAAGCGGCTCAAGCTTCGCGACGGCGGGCTGGTGATCGTCTGCGAGGATCGGGCGATCGTGAACACGTTCAGGATCACCGGCCTCGACGGGGTCTTCGAGATCGTGTCCAGCCGCGCCGACGTCGTCACCACCCCCTAGGGGGGCGGGCCCGGTGGACACCGGCTTCCCCACCTCCGACGCCCAGAACGACTTCCAGCGGGCGCGGCGCCAGCGGGTGCTGGCCGAGCTGGGGCGCCGGCTGCGCCGCGAGCCGGACGACGTCGCGCTGATCCTCCCCTTCGAGGAGGTCGTCGAGGCGCTCGGCCGCGCCGGCGAGCGCTACCTCGGGCTGCGGACTGTGCCCCTGGACTCGATCGTCGGGACGGTCGACCGCTCGCGCGAGTTCGACCGCTCGTTCCGCCCGCTGTCGGGGCGGGTGCGCGGGCGCTGGGAGCGGATCGCCGCCGCCCAGCGCCGGGGCGAGTCGATGCCGCCCATCTCCCTGTACCGGATCGGCGACCTCCACTTCGTCCGCGACGGCCACCACCGCGTCTCCGTCGCGCGCTCGCTCGGGCGCGAGGACATCGACGCGTATGTGACTGAAGTGCAGACGCGGCTCGGCATGGCCGGCGACGTCCGGCTCTCCGACCTGCCGCTCAAGGGGCACGAGCGCGTCTTCGCCGAGCGGGTGCCGCTCCAGCCCGAGCAGCGCGCGCGCCTGCGGCTGTTGGATCCGTGGGACTACGCCCTGCTCGCCGAGGGCGTCGAGGCCTGGGGCTTTCGTGCCATGCAGGAGCGGCTCGCGTTCATGGACCGCGGCGAGGTCGCCCGCGCGTGGTTCGCCGACGAGTACGAGCCCGTGGTGCGGATGATGCGCGAGGGGGGCTTCCTGGCGCCCGGCGAGACGGAGGCCGACGCCTACATGCGGCTGGCCTCCCGGCGCTACCGGCTGCTGCGCACGCACCGCTGGACGCCCGAGATCCTCGAGCGCATCCGGCGCGAGAGCGGCTCCCCGCCGGCGAGCTGACCGGCGGGGCGCGGCGCCGCTAGGCCCGGGCGGTCTGCCGGCGCAGCTGCTCCTCGATGGTCCCCATCAGCGAGTCGAAGGACTTGGCGAAGGACGCCACGCCCTGCTCGACGAGCTCGACGCTGACGATGTCGTCGAACGGCACGCCGATCTCGTGCAGCTCGTCGATGAGCGCGTGGGCCTCGTCGAGCCCGGCGTCGACGGTCCGCGCCGCCGTCGCATGGTCGCGCGCCGCCTCGATCGTCGCGTCGGGCATCGTGTTGACGGTGTTCGGGCCGATCAGGTTGTCGACGTAGAGGGTGTCGGGGTACTCGGGGTTCTTCGTGCCCGTCGACGCCCACAGCGGCCGCTGGACGTTGGCGCCCCTGGCCGCCAGCCGCTCCCACCGCTCGCCGGAGAAGATGCGGGTGAAGGACTCGTACGCGAGCTTGGCGTTGGCCACGCCCGCCTTGCCGGCCAGGTCCATGCGCCCCTTCTCCTCCAGGGCGGCGTCGACCTTGGTGTCGACGCGCGAGACGAAGAAGCTCGCCACGGAGGCGACGCGGTCGATCGGCTCGCCCGCCTCCGCGCGGCGCTCGAGCCCGCGCAGGTAGGCCTCGGCGATCTGCTCGTAGCGCGGCACGGCGAACAGCAGGGTCACGTTGACCGACACGCCGGCCGCCGTGAGCTCCTCGAACGCGGTCACGCCCGCCTCGGTGCCCGGCACCTTGATGAGCACGTTGGCCTTGCCGATCTCCTCGCGCAGCCGCTTGGCCATCTCGACGGAGCCCGGCGCGTCGTCGGAGACGTCGGGGGGCAGCTCGAAGGAGACGTAGCCGTCCTGGCCCTCCGTGCGCTCGAAGACCGGCGCGAGGATGTCGCAGGCGTCGCGGATGTCGTACTCCCCCACGCGGAAGAAGACCTCGCGCGGGTCCTCGATGCCGGCCGACACCGTCTGCTGGAAGGCGTCGTCGTAGCGGTCGGTGTCGCCCATGGCCTTCTCGAAGATCGTCGGGTTCGACGTCACCCCGGAGATGCCGTCCTCGTCGACGAGCCGCTGGAGCTCCCCGTCCTCGATGAGCCCGCGGGAGATGTTGTCCAGCCACACGGCCTGGCCCTGCGCCTGGATGTCGTGGAGGTGATTGGTGGCCATGGAGGAGCGCTACCCGCTCAGCCCCTAGGGCAGGCGTCCCGTGCCCAGCAGGGAGAGCGCAGCGCCGGCGAGCAGCAGCGCGAGCGCCCCGCCCGCGAAGCCCGCGGTGATCTGCGCCCGCTCGGGGACCTTGACGGCGCTCGAGCCGAGCCGCTCGTAGACCGTCGCGAGGTCGGCGGCGTCGGGGGCGGCGAAGAAGCGCCCGCCCGAGCGGCGCGCGATCTCCCGCAGCGTCTCGGGGTCGGGCGGGACGGCCTGGAGCAGCGTCCCCGGGCCGTTCTTGCGCCGCACCTCGATCGAGCCGCCGGGCGTGCCGAGCGCCACCGTGTAGACGGGCACGCCGGCGTCGCGGGCCCGCAGCGCGGCCTCGAGCGGGTTGACGCCGGTCGTCTCCTTGCCGTCGGAGAGCAGGACGATCGCCGCGGGCGTGCGGTCGCCGCGGCGGGTGCGCACCGCGCGCAGGGCGGCGT
>JALYMV010000377.1 GCA_030773575.1 Actinomycetota bacterium | reverse complement strand
GCCCCCCGCAGCCCGCGCGCGACGCGGTGGCGCGCCGGCCGGCGGTGCAGCGGGCTCGACATCAGGACCAGGCGGCTCGGCGCGAGCTGCCCCGACGCGATGGCCAGCAGCAGGAGCTGCGCGCCCGCGTCGTGGCCCCCGACCAGCGGCCGCGGCCCCGCCGTCTCGCGGCAGAAGCCGGCGACCACCTCGGCGAACCACGCCGGGGAGTAGGGGTGGGCCGGGCGGTCCTCGGAGTCGCCGTGCAGGGGGAGGTCGGGGAGGACGAGGCGGAAGCGGTCGCCGAGCTCCTCCACCAGCGGCTCGTACTCGCGGTGCGAGAGCAGCGGCGAGTGCAGCAGGACGAGCGGCGGCCCGGTGCCCGCCTCGCGGTAGGCGACGCGCGCCCCGTCGTGGTGGTGGTAGAGCCGCAGCTTCATCGGACGGCCCGGATCGTAGAGTCGGGCGGGGGCTCCGCTCCCCCTGTGTGCGCTCGCCGGGGCTCCGGCGTAGTACCTTCGCCCGCCATGCCCCGCACCCGTCTCGCCGCGCTCCTCGCCGCGGCGCTCCTCGCGCTCGCCCCCGCGCCCGCCCTCGGCCAGCAGGACACGCCGTTCGGGCCGGTGCCGACCCCCGAGCCGACAATCGAGCCCGCCCCCGGCACCGACGACGTGAGCCGCACGACGCTCTATCTGATCGCGCTCGGCGTGCTCGTCGGCGTGATCGCGATCGGTTACGCGATCTCCCGCGACGCGCGCAGAGCGGCGCCGGCCGAGGAGCGAGAGCGCGACCGCGGCCGCCCCGCCCAGGGCGAGGACATGCCGGGCACCGTCTCGCGCGAGGCGCGCGCCCGCGCGCGCAAGCAGCGCTCCAAGGCGCGGATCGCCCGCCAGTCGCGCAAGAAGAACCGCCCCCGCTGACTGCTAGCGCGTCCGCGCCTCGACGAGGTCGCAGACCGTCTCGACGACCTTCACCCGCGCGTAGCGCTTGCTCTCGGCCTCGACGAGGTGCCACGGCGCGTACTCCGTGCTCGTGCGCTCGAGCATCTCCTCGATCGCCGCCTCGTACTCCGCGCGCTTCTCGCGGTTGCGCCAGTCCTCGTCGGTGAGCTTCCACTGCTTGAGCGGGTTCTTCTCGCGCGCCTTGAAGCGCTTGAGCTGCTCGTCGGAGGAGAGGTGGAGGAAGAACTTGACGAGGATCGTGCCGGCGTTGGTCAGCAGCCGCTCGAAGGCGTCGATCTCCTCGTAGCCGCGCCGCCAATCGGCCTCGGGCGCAAAGCCCTCGACGCGCTCGACGAGCACGCGGCCGTACCAGGAGCGGTCGAGCACGGCCATGCCGCCCCAGCCGGGCACCGCGGCGTTGAAGCGCCACAGGAAGTGGTGGCGCTTCTCGTCGTAGGTCGGCGCGGCGAACTGCGTCACGCGGACGTGGCGCGGATCCAGCGGCGCGACGAGCCGCTTGATCGCGCCGCCCTTGCCCGACGCGTCCCAGCCCTCGAAGAGGACGCACAGCGGCGGGCCGATCTGCTTGTCGCCGATCTGGCCGCCGAGCTCGAGGCGCAGCGCGAGCAGCCGGTCCTGCGCGGCCTTCAGGCGCTCGCCCTCCTCCTCCTTGGAGAGCTTGAGGGAGAGGTCGAGCGCGTCGAGTCGGGAGGCCGTCATGGGGAGATGACGAGGTTACGGACGCGCAGCACGGAGCGCTCGCGCGGGATCGTGGCGAACGGCCGGTCGAAGCCCTCGAAGACGCCCTCCCCGCGGTAGTCGGCGAAGCGCTCGACGCGGCCGCGGTCGAGGAAGATCAGCGTGTTCGTGTAGCCGAACGTCGCGTCGCCCTTCCACTCGTAGCCGAGCCGCTCGGAGATCGCGTCGCGCGGCATGCCGGGCGCGACGAGCAGGATCTCGTCCCAGTCGAAGCGGGCGACGGACGCCAGGTCGACGCGCCCGCCGCGCTCCTCTTCCGCGGTCCCGATCGCGCGCGACATGTCCTCGGCGAGCAGGTTGTCGACCGCGATGCGGTCCTCCTCGCGGGTGAGGTAGATCAGGCCGCCGAGGACGGTGAAGCAGAGCACCAGCGCGACTCCCACGGCGAACAGCGCTCGGCCCATTGCGACCCAGGCTAGCCTCGGCCCGCCGCCCACTCGAGCGTCTCGACGTCGTAGAAGCCCTCGTGTTGGATGCCACTCGTGAAGAAGGCGGGAGTGCCGCGCAGGCCGGCCGCGCGATGATCAGCAGGCGACGATGACGTTGAAGGCGAGGGGCTCGGGGTTGCCCTGGGCGTCGAAGGTCCTGACCACGATCGTCGAGCCCACCGCCGCGGCGGTGATCCGCCCGGCGGGCGGCTCCTCGGCCGGGTCGTTGCCCCGGACGTTGCCCAAGGTGGCCACGGGCGTGCACTGGCTCGTGTCGCGATCGAAGATTACCTCGTAGCGGCCTCGGCCTAGCGTGCCAGACGCCAGCGCATTGCCGCGGACCCGGCCTCCGGTGAACGAGACGCTCGCACGATAGGTCACCGCGTTCGCTCCGGGCGGACCCTGCGGTCCGGCGGGACCCGTGCCGCCGCGCAGCGCCTGGCGGGTGGAGCGCCGGAGCTTGCCGAGCGTCACCGACTCCGCGGCGAGGTGCCGGCTGCGGATCGCCCTGGCCCGGATATCGCCGCTGCGCACGCCGCTGTCGCGGATCTCGCGGGAGCCGACGCTGCCACGGCTGAGCGACACGGCGGCGTACGACGTCCCGC
>JALYMV010000376.1 GCA_030773575.1 Actinomycetota bacterium | reverse complement strand
GCGCCGCCTCGCGCTCCGCCGGCGCCACCGCGATCCGCGGCACCGCCACCTCCTCGTCCACGCGCGTCTCGCGCACCGACGTCCAGTAGAACCCGAACCCGGCGAGCACCGCGCAGGCGACGAAGGTCCCGCGCACCGGGACGCGCAGCCGCGGATCGCGCCGCACCACGCGAGCCGCCAGCGCGCTGACCGCGAAGAACCACGCGACACTCAGGCCGATCGCCCACCACTTGCCCGGAGCCACGACCCCGCCGAGGACCCACAGGCCCGTGGCCAGCGCGGCGACGACAGCGAGCGGGGCGAGCAGGTAGCGAGTCATGACCCGATCGTACGCCTCAGACCTTAAGCCCGGTGACGGGGCCGGCTCGGCGCGGCGAACTCCCCGCCGGCCGGGTCGCCGCCCGGCGGCGAGGGGCACCCCAGCCCGCGCAGGAGGACCTCGGAATCCTCGCCCCGGCCGTCCGCGCGCGGAAGACGGGCGAGGACGTCGCCCTGTCGGCCATGAGCGACTCGGCGCTCCCGGCGAACGGCAACGGCGGCGCGACCGTCAGCACCACGCCGGCCCGCGTGGCCCCCCAGGCGCAGCCCCAGCCCCCGACCGCCGCGCTCACCGACACCCCGCCCGCTCGGCCGGCGGTCCTCCGCGGCCTCGACGTCGGCCCGGCATGCAACCAGTGCGGTGCCATCCGACGAGATCGCCCGCCGCTGAGACGATTACGCGCGTCGCCGGCCGGCACGCCCGGGAGATCGCCGTCGTCTCCATCGACACGCCGCCGCACGCGTGAACTTGAACACCTGCATGCAGGGCGGACCGGCTTGCGGTTTGCTCCGGGGTTCGTCTAGGCTCGCCCGTGTCCGCGCTTACCGCCCGAGGTGGCAACCGATGCGCCATTCACGCCTGTCGCTGGTTCGTCCAGCGACGCTCGTTGCCCTAACTTCTCGCCGCATTGGCGGTCCTTGGAGCGGGCGCCAGCCCAGCATCGGCTGTCGTCCGCGAGGGATCTGGGCCGGACGCGTCCGGCGACAGCGCCGGCGGTGCCAACCGCGACATCGTGGAGGACAGCTTCCGGTACGACAGCAACGGCCAGGTCGAAGTGAGCGCCACGATGGCAGCGCCCATCGACCCGAACAACGCGGACGCCTGGATCGGCTTCAGCGTCGCGAGGGCCAACGCTGACGGGCGCTGCACAGGGGACGTCGTCATCTCCATCGGGGGGTACTTCTCTGGCAAAGAGGGCTACGTCACCGTCACGGGCGTCTCTCGTTATGGGACCGCAACAAAGGTCATGAGCGGTGCGCGCATCGCGTTCTTCGTCAGCAACAACGTGATCGCCAACAAGGACCTCACGTGCGTGACAGCATTCGCGGAGAATCGCGACAACACGACGCACACGTTCCGCGATGCGCTTCAGCCAGACGTCTTCGCAGCGGGCTTCGGCCCCGACCGGGACGGCGACGGCAAGACCGACAACGTCGACGCCTGCCCTGAGCAGTCCGGCACCCTGGCGAACGGCTGCCCCTCGGACCCCGACGGCGACGGGAAAGTCGACTCCGCCGACGCGTGCCCCAACCAGGCAGCTGACACGGCGAACGGATGCCCGGCTCCGGCGACAGGCGAAACCGGGACCGGGACCGGGACCGGCACAGGCACCGGCACCGGCACCGGCAGTGCAAGCGACACGACCGGGCCGCAGATCGCCCTGCCGCGTTCCAACAAGTCGCTGA
Source organism: Actinomycetota bacterium (assembly GCA_030773575.1). Taxonomy (GTDB): domain Bacteria; phylum Actinomycetota; class Thermoleophilia; order Solirubrobacterales; family Solirubrobacteraceae; genus JACCYI01. The sequence continues at coordinate 2,705 of JALYMV010000376.1, read as the reverse complement.
TCGCCTCCAAGACCGGACAGGTGCGATTCAAGATCGGTCCGAGCGAGGAGGACACCACCGGCACGCTCCTGCTCAAGACGGCCGGCAAGGTCAAAACGGCGACCGGCAAGCGCAGAGTCGTCAGCCTCGGGACCAAGTCGTTCCAAGCGCTCGACGGTCAGACAGCCACCGTCCGCATCAATCTCTCGAAGCCGAAGCTCGAGCTGCTGCGCAGGCTCAAGCGCTTGCGAGTGCAGGCGAACATCACCCTGCGCGACAACAACGGCAACGCCACGATCAAGAAGTACCGGTTCACGATCAAGGCGCCTCGCAGGTAGAGCCGCTTTGATACTCGCCCGCGGCCGGGGCCTACGGTCCAGGTCGCGGCGGCGAGCGAGATCGCCCTGGACGGGCGGTGCACGTCGCTGCACTCGAGGGGTGTCATGTTGCCTGCCATGCGCTGACGTGCGGCGGACGGCGGGCGCGGTCGGCCGCCGACGTGCCGGGCGCTCGCTGGATCCCCGCGCGGATGGCCGGCCTCCCCCTCACCGTCGTCGCCGCGCCCGGCCTGCGCCGGCGGTTCGAGCTAGCCGCCTCCGCCGAGCCGCTGGCGGGGCTCGCCCCGCGCGCGGGTGATCGTGAATTGACCTGAGTCGGACACCTGGACTGACGCCAGTTGTCCAACGGCGGGTCCTGAGTTGTCCAGAGAGGGCGCCCCTAGGGGCAGCCCTCTCTGCGCTCGGGGGGGTGTGGTTTGGGCATACAACTCTCATTTATGGCGTCCGTGGTACGTTCTTCGCATGGATGCTCAGGTCATGCCGGCCCACGCGCCGACGACCTCGGCCACGAACCGCGCATCGCTCTGGCTGCGACTTCTCGGGCTGCTGACCGCCGTAGCGGGCGCCGTGTTGGTCGCCGTCGCGCTCTCGACGTCTGCCAGCGCGACACGGCGCGCGTTCGAGGTGCTGTTCGGCGCCGAGATCCTCGTCGCCGGCGTGCTCGCGACGCTGCGTTGGAGCCACCAGAGCCGAGGGCGCAGCGTGCTGCTCGGCGGCCTCGTCCTCGGCGGCAGCCTCTTCTACCTCGGAACCGCCATGCCCTTCATGGGCCGCGCGACCTACACCGAAGGCGTCATCCAATTCGTGGGCGTGCTCGGCGCCCTGACCCTCGGCGGACTCATCCTCGCGATCCCCGCCGCCGCGCGCGTCCCCGCCGGCGAGGAAGCGGAAGGCGCGTGGGCGTACGGCGCGCGCGAGGGGCTCCTTCTGGTGGTCGGCACCATCATCCTGGCCATCGGGACCGGTCAGCTCGCCCGCGCCGGCCTCATGCCGCCGAAGTGGAACTGGGTGAGCTTCCTCGGAATCACGGTGCCCGGCATGCTCGTGCTCGTCGTCGTCCGAGGAACCGTCAAGTCGGCGGTCCGTCGTACCTCAGCGGGCTCGGCCTCGCGCGCCGCCGGGATTCTCGCGACGGAGCTGCTGCTCGTCGCCGGCTTGGGCGTCATGCTCTACGGCAGCTTCACGAACCTGAACCTCGGAGCGAACGGCTACGAGGTCGGCTTCAAGGGAAACGGCGCGGGCCTGGCCCTCTGGATCGGCGCCGCCGCCTTCCTCGTCGTGGTGCGGGGCGCTGCCAAGCTGGCCGTCTCAGACCGCGGACGCGGCGCGACGACGGCACTTCAGGCGCTGTACGTCGTCGGGGTGCTCGGCGTCATCTACGGCGAGCGAGCGGTGCTCATGGGCAAGGATCCGAGCGTCATGTTCGGTGGCGCGCTGCCTGCCGCTGCGGCGATCGTGGCCGCTGCGCTCATCGTGCTCGTCGCCGGGCGAGGCGCCGTCATCGCCGCGCGTCGCGGAGCGCCGGACACGCACCCGGCCACAACGTAAGAGACCGCGCGCCGTCGACGCCTACACAGGCGGTGGCGACGACACGCAGCGAGTACGACGCGCCGCTGGCCGCGCTGCGGCGCGAAGGCGTCGACGTGTTCGCGGCCTATGAGCAGCTCGCCGTCGAGGACGTCGGCGCGGCCGCCGATGTCCTGCGGCCGGTCTACGAGGAGACCGGTGCCCTCGACGGTACGCCGGCCTCGAGATCGCGCAACGGCATCGACGCGTTCGAGGTCGCCATGGCCAGGCTGCTGGGGAGCATCGAGCGCCGGCACGGATGATGCGGCGGGCGGCATGCGCGGCGGCGCCCGCGGGCTTCGAGCTCGACGCCTGGCTCCCAGAGCCGCGCGTGCTCACCCTCCATCGTCGCGATGCGCGCGCCGATCCCGACTCGCTGTGGCGGGCAGCGCAGACGGTCCGGCTGTCCGACACTCCGAGGCTCGGCCGGATCATCCGCTGGCGCATCGAGGGAACGCCGCCCCACCTGCCGTTCGCCGAGCTGTTTCGCGCCTACCCGTTCACGCTGCTCGCCGAGGGCGACCGGTGGTCGGTCTCCGGGTTGTGCGGGCGGATCTGGACGCTGGCCCGCGACTACCCGCGCATCAGCGGGCCGGAGGAGTTCGCCGCCTGGAGGGAGCCGGGAACCGTCCGCGTGGCCTTCGCCCATGGGGTCGAGAACGACGCAGACGGCCGCTCCGCGCTCGTCAGCGAAGCGCGAGTCAAGCCCGTCGACCGGCGGGCAGACCTCCGGCTGCGAGCGGTGTGGGCGGCCGTCGGGCGCTTTGAGCGACTGATCGGCGCTGAAGCCCTGCGCGTGGCCACCCGCCGCGCTGAGCTCCT
>JALYMV010000375.1 GCA_030773575.1 Actinomycetota bacterium | reverse complement strand
CCCCCGGCAGCTCGCGGAGGCCCTCGGCGAGCAGCTCCCCCATCGCGCGGACGCGCTCGAGGAAGCCCGGCGCCACCAAGACGTCGAGGACGGCGTGGGCGGCGGCGGCGGCCACCGGGCCGCCCGCGAAGGTCGAGCCGTGGTCGCCGGGGGCGAAGACGTCGGCGTGCGCGGGCCCGGCGATCAGCGCGCCGATCGGCAGGCCGCCGCCCAGCGCCTTGGCGACCGTCATCAGGTCCGGTCGCACGCCCGTCTGCTCGTACGCCCACAGCGTCCCGGTCCGCCCCATGCCGGTCTGGACCTCGTCGAGGATCAGCAGCGCGCCGTGCTCGTCGCAGGCCGCGCGGACCGCCCGCAGGACCTCCGGCGGGACCGGGTGCACGCCGGACTCGCCCTGGATCGGCTCGAGCACCACCGCGGCGGTGCCGCCGTCGACCGCCTCGGCGAGCCCCTCGGCCGCCACGGCCCGGAACCCGGGCACGAGCGGGGCGAACGGCGCCTGCTTGGACTCCTGCGGGGTGGCCGAGAGCGCGCCGTAGGTGCGCCCGTGGAAGCCGCCGTGGGCGACCACGAAGGTCCCGCCCGGCCGGGCCTTGCGTGCGAGCTTGAGCGCGGCCTCGTTGGCCTCCGCGCCCGAGTTGGCGAAGTAGACCTTGCCGCCCAGCGAGCTCGCCGCGAGCCGCTCGGCCAGCCGCGCCATCGGCTCCGTCCAGAACAGGTTGGAGACGTGCATCAGGCGGCTCACCTGCTCCTGGACCGCCGCCACGACGCGCGGATGGCAGTGGCCGACGTTGCAGACGGAGATGCCGCTGAGGAAGTCGAGGTACTCCGCGCCCTCGGCGTCCCACAGCCGGACGCCCTCCCCGCGCACGAACTCGACGTCGTGGCGGGCGTAGTTCGGCATGAGCGCCGCGCGCGAGCTCACGGCGCGGGGCGCACCTTCGTCCCGATCCCCGCGTCCGTGAAGAGCTCGAGCAGCAGCGAGTGCGGGACCCGGCCGTCGACGATGTGGGCGAAGGTCACGCCGCCGTGGATGGCGTCGACGCAGGCCTGCAGCTTCGGGCGCATCCCGCCGGCGACCGACGGCAGCGCCGCGATCACCTGGTCGGCGCTGGCCTCGGAGATAACCGAGTCGGGGTCCGCGGGATCGGCCAGCCAGCCGTGGACGTCGGTGAGGAACATCACCTTGTAGGCGCCCATCGCGCGCGCCACCGCCCCCGCCGCCTCGTCGGCGTTGACGTTGTGGGAGCGGCCGTCGGCGTCGGCGCCGATCGACGCGATCACCGGGATGTAGTCCTGGGCGATGTGGCGCAGGACCCCCGTGTCGACCTTCTCGATCCGCCCCACCAGACCGATGTCCTCGCCGCCGGGGGCGGTCGTGCGCTCCACCCGGAAGAGCGACCCGTCGTCGCCGCAGAGGCCGACCGCGGACTGCCCGTGGCGGTTGAGCCGCAGGACGATGTCCTTGTTGACCTTGCCGACGAGGACCATCTTGGCCACCTCGACCGTGTCCTCGTCGGAGACGCGCAGCCCGCCCACGAACTCCACCGGCATCTCGAGCCGCTTCATGTAGCTCGTGATGTCCGGCCCGCCGCCGTGGACGACGATCGGGTTGAGGCCGACGTACTTGAGGAGGACGACGTCGCGCGCGAACTCCTCGCGCAGCGTGGGGTCGCTCATCGCCGCGCCGCCGTACTTGATCACCAGGGTGCGGCCGTGGAACTCCCGGATGTAGGGGAGCGCCTCGAGGAGTGTCCCCACGTCGCGCACTACGTCGTGTACTCCGCGTTGACCGTCACGTAGCCGTGCGAGAGGTCGGAGAACAAGACCTCGGCCTCCGCGCCCTCGCCGGGGAGCCCGACCCGGTACTCGACCTCCTCGCGCGCGACCGCCTCGGCCAGCGCGCCGGCGTCGAACGGGATCCCGGTCCCGCGCGCGCAGACCTGGACGCCCTCGATCCAGATGTCGACGGGCAGCGGCGCCGTGCCCGGCAGCGCGGCGCCGGCCGCCTGGGCGATCCGTCCCCAGTTGGGGTCGCCGCCGTTGAGCGCCGCCTTGACCAGCGGGGAGTTGGCGACCGCGCGGGCCACGACCTCGACGCCCTGCGGGTGGCCGCCGTAGACCACCACGCGGCCCACCCGCGCGGCCCCCTCGCCGTCGCCGACGATCATCAGCGCGAGCTGGCGCAGGACGGCGTCGAGCGCCTCGCCGAGCAGCAGCTCGTCGGCCGACTCGGGCTCCACCCGCACGCCGCTCGCGCCGCTGGCCAGCAGGAAGACGGAGTCGTTGGTGGACAGTTGGCCGTCGACGGAGATGCGGTCGAAGGAGCGCTTGACCGTCACCCCGAGCAGCAGGTCGGCGGTCTCCGGTGCGAGCGCCGCGTCCGTCTCCACGAAGCACAGGAGCGTGGCGAAGCTGGGGGAGATCATTCCCGCCCCCTTGGCCTGTGCGGCCAGCTTCACGGTCCCCGACTCGAGCTCGACCTCGAGCGAGACCCGCTTGGCGGTCACGTCGGTCGTGCGGATCGCCTCGGCAAAGGCCGCGTCGCCGTCCTCCGCCAGCGCGCCGCGGGCGTCGACGAGGCCGCGGACGATCTTCTGGCCCTCGAGCTGGACGCCGATCACGCCGGTCGAGGCGATCCCGACCTGCGCCTCCGGCACGCCGGCGACCATCGCCCCGGCGCCCTGCATCCGCGCCGCCTCGTCGAGGCCGCGCCCGCCCGTCGCCGCGTTGGCGTTGCCCGAGTTGACGAGGATCGCCCGCAGGGAGTCCAGCGTGCAGCGCTCCTGGCAGACCAGGACGGGCGCCGCGAGCACGCCGGAGCTCGTGAAGCGCGCCGCGCTGACCGTCCCCGGCTCGCTCGAGACGAGCAGCCCGAGGTCGGGGGTGCCGGAGGGCTTGATCCCGCAGGCGACCCCCGCGGCGCGGAAGCCGGCGGGCAGCCCGGCGCCCTCGCGGGCATGGGCGGGCGCGTCGACCCAGCGGGAGGCGAAGAAGCTCGCGGTCACGAGAGCCCCTCCCCCTCCGGCCGCGAGAACATCAGGTTGAGGTTCTGCACGGCCTGCGACGCGGCGCCCTTGTAGAGGTTGTCGATCGCGCCGAAGACGGTGATCCGCCCCGTCCGTGGATCGGGGTGCACCGAGATGCGGCAGATGTTCGTGCCCATCACGTCGGCCGTGCCGGGCGGCCCGCCCGCCAGCTCGACCCACGGCTCCTCCGCGTAGGCCTCCGCGTAGAGGGCGGGCGCGTCGACCTCGCGCGCCGGGGTGACGTAGGCGGAGACGAGCTCCCCCTGGGAGAGCGGGACGAGGTGCGGGGTGAAGGAGATCGCGACCTCGGAGCCCAGCGCCGCGAGCTCCTGCTCGATCTCGGGCGTGTGGCGGTGCGCGCCGACCTTGTAGGGCAGGACGTTCTCGTTGGCCGAGACGAAGTGGGTGGTCTCCGTCGCGCTGCGACCGGCGCCCGAGACGCCCGACTTGGCGTCGATGACCACGTCGGCGATCGCGCCGGCGCGGGCCAGCGGCGCCAGCGCGAGCAGCGCGGCGGTCGGATAGCAGCCCGGGTTGGCGACCAGCTCGGCGCCGGCGATCTGCTCGCGGTGAAGCTCGGGGAGCCCGTAGACCGCGTCGCCGAGCAGCTCCGGCGCGCCATGCTCGCCGTACCAGTCCTCGTAGGTCGCGCGGTCGCGCAGGCGGAAGTCCGCCGACAGGTCGACCACCTTGACCCCCCGCTCGCGCAGCGCGGCGACGGCGGGCGCCGAGGCGCCGTGGGGGTAGCCGACCACCGCCGCGTCGACGTCGCCGACGACGTCCGGGTCGAACGCCTCGAGCACGAGCGGGACCCGGATGCGCGGGTGGATCTCGTCGAGCCGCCGGCCCGCCTCCGCGCGGGCGGTGACGTGGGCGAGCTCGAAGGCCGGGTGGCGGTGCAGCAGCGAAGCGGCGATCGCCCCCGCGTAGCCCGCCGCGCCGAGCACGGAGACGGTGGGGGCCTCAGCCACGCAGCTCGCCCCCGACCCGGTCGCGGAGCGCCGCGACGATCTTCTCGCGGCGCGCGGCCACCTCCTCGTCGGTGAGCGTGCGGTCTGGGGCGCGGAACTCGAGGCGCAGCGCGAGCGAGGCGCGACCCTCGCCGACCTGCGCGCCGCGGTAGACGTCGAAGACCTCGGCGTGCGCCAGCAGCGCGCCGCCCGCCTCGCGGACCGTCGCGAGCACGGCGGCGGCCGGGACGTCCTCCCCCACCACCACGGCGAGGTCCTGGCGGACGGAGGGGAAGGAGGTGAGGTCGCGGTAGTGCGGGATGGCGTCGGCGGCGGCGGTGACCGCGTCGAGGTCGACCTCGAAGCCGGCCACGCCGGCGTCGAGGTCCCACCGCGCGGCGACGGCCGGGTGCACCTCGCCGAGCCAGCCCGCGGGCTCGCCGTCGACAAGGACCACCGCGG
>JALYMV010000374.1 GCA_030773575.1 Actinomycetota bacterium | reverse complement strand
GTCGAGAACTGGGCGGCGCTGGGGCCGCGCGGCGCTCTCACGGGCCCGATCGCCCGCGGGGACCAGGCGACGGTCGCCCGCCATCGCGAGGCGCTCGGCGACCGGGCGCCCGAGCTGCTGCCCCTCTACGACGAGCTGGCGCGCGCGACGCGCGCCCTGGCGACGGCATGAGGATCGTCCGCACCGTCGCCGCCGTGCGCGAGGCGCTCGCCCCGGAGCGGGCCGCCGGGCGCACGATCGCCCTCGTGCCGACCATGGGCGCCTTCCACGCGGGCCACGAGGCGCTCATGCGCGCCGCCCGGGAGGCGGCCGACGTCGTGGTGGTCTCCCTGTTCGTCAACCCGGCGCAGTTCGACGAGGGCGCCGACCTCGGCGCCTATCCCCGCGACGAGGCGCGCGACGCAACGGTCGCCGGGGCCGCCGGCGTCGACCTGCTCTTCGCGCCGGCTGACGAGGAGATCTACCCGCCGGGCTTCGCGACCGTGGTGCAGGTCGGCGGGCCCGCCGAGACCCTCGAGGGCGCCGAGCGCGGCCCGGGCCACTTCGCCGGGGTGGCCACCGTGGTCACCAAGCTCCTGGCGATCGTCGCCCCCGACGTCGTGCTGTTCGGGCAGAAGGACGCCCAGCAGCTCGCGGTGATCCGCCGGCTGGTCGGCGACCTGAACCTCCCCGTGCGGATCGAGGCGGTCCCGACCGTCCGCGAGCCGGACGGGCTGGCGCTCTCGAGCCGCAACGTCCGCCTCGGCGACGAGGACCGCGAGCGCGCGCTGGCGCTCAGGGATGCGCTGCGCGAGGCGGAGCGCGCGAACGCCGCCGGCCGGCGCGACCCCGCCGCGGTGCGCGAGGCCGCGCTGCGGGCGATGGCCGCCCGCGCCGTCGAGCCCGAGTACGTCGCGCTCGTGGACCCCGAGACCTTCTCCCCCCTCGACGCGGTCAACGGCCGCACGCTCGTGGCGGTGGCCGCCCGCGTCGGCGACGTCCGCCTGATCGACAACTCCCTGATCTCCTCCCCGAACAAGGAAGCGCCATGAACCGGGTCATGCTCAAGTCCAGGATCCACCGCGCGACGGTGACCGGCTCCGACCTGCACTACGTCGGCTCCCTCACCATCGACCCCGATCTGCTCGAGGCCGCCGACATCCTCGAGTTCATCGTCACCGTCGACGAGCAGGTCGCGACCCTGCTCCAGGAGGCCTAGCGCCATGTCCTCGCTCCCCCGCTCCGACGTCCGCCGCCGCGTCACCCTCACCAAACTCGCCGAGATGCGGGCGCTCGGCGAGCCGATCGTGATGGTCACCGCCTACGACCACCCGAGCGCGCGCATCGCCGAGGCCGCCGGGGTCGACATCGTCCTGGTCGGCGACTCCGCCGCCAACAACGTCCTGGGCTACGCCGACACGGTGCCGGTCACCGTCGAGGAGCTGCTGATGCTCACCGCGGCGGTCCGCCGCGGGCTCGAGACCCCGATGCTCGTCGGCGACCTGCCCTTCGGCTCCTACGAGGCGTCCGACGCGCAGGCGATCGCCACCGCGCACCGCTTCGTCAAGGAGGCGGGCTGCGACGTGGTCAAGCTCGAGGGCGGCGGCGCCTCCGCCGAGCGGGCGCGGGCGATCGTGCGGGCGGGCGTGCCGGTGATGGGCCACGTCGGCCTCACGCCGCAGACCGCGACCGCGCTGGGCGGCTACCGCGCGCAGGGGCGGACCGCCGAGCGCGCCCGCCAGGTGCTCGAGGACGCGCTCTCGCTCCAGGAGGCGGGCTGCTTCGCGATCGTCTTCGAGGCGATCCCCGCCGGGGTGACCGACCTGATCATGGAGCGGATCGAGATCCCGGTCATCGGCATCGGCGCGGGCCCCGCCACCGACGGCCAGGTCCTCGTCCTCCACGACCTGCTCGGCATCCACAGCGACATGCACCCGAAGTTCGTCCGGCAGTTCGCCGACGTGCGCTCGGAGATGCTGCGCGGGGTGCAGGCCTACGCCGAGGCGGTGCGGACGCGGGCCTTTCCCGGCCCGGAGCACAGCTACGGGATCGCGCCGGAGGAGATCGAGCGGCTGGCCGAGCAGCTGGGCCGCCCGGCGGGGAGCGCCGCTCGCACATAACGTCGTCGTCACAAGTGGATAGGCTGCCGCGGCCATGGCCCGCCTGTCTCAGATCTTCGCCCCGAAGGAGCGCGAGTTCTACGACCTGTTCGAGGAGGCCGGATCGAACGTCGTCCTCGCGGCAGAGCTCCTGGACCGCATGCTGCGGGAGTGGCCCGAGTCGGCCTCGCTCTCGCGCGAGATCCTGATCGCCGAGCAGGACGGCGACCGGATCACGCACGACATCATCCAGCGGCTCAACCAGACCTTCGTCACGCCGCTGGACCGCGAGGACATCCTCGCCCTCGCCTCCGCGCTCGACGACATCGTCGACTTCATCGAGGAGGTCGCCGACTTCATGGGCCTCTACCGGATCGAGGCGCCGATGGACCAGGCGCTCCAGCTCGCCGCCGTCCTGCTCCAGGGGAGCCGGCAGGTCGCCCAGGCGCTGCCCCGGCTGCGCAACCTGGGCGACATCTCGCACTTCACGGTGGAGATCCACCGGCTCGAGAACGAGGGCGACCGGATCACCCGCGAGGCGCTCGCGTCGCTCTTCGAGCGCGGGATCGACCCGATGATGGTCATCCGCTGGAAAGACATCTTCGACCGCCTCGAAGAGGCGATCGACGCCACCGAGGCCGTGGCCAACGTCCTGCAGAACGTCGTGATCAAGAACGCCTAGCGGCCCATGGGCGACCCGATCGTCCTGGTGATCGTCGTCGCCACCGCGCTGGCGTTCGACTTCACCAACGGCTTTCACGACACCGCCAACGCGGTGGCGACCTCGATCTCCACGCGCGCGATGAGCCCGCGGGTGGCGGTCTCCCTCGCCGCGGTGCTCAACTTCGTCGGCGCCTTTCTCTCGCTCGAGGTGGCGGCCACGGTGGCCAAGGGCATCGTCGAGGCCGACCTCGTCACCCCGACGATCGTGTTCGCCGGGCTGGTGGGCGCGATCGCCTGGAACCTGCTCACCTGGTACTTCGGGCTGCCGTCGAGCTCGTCGCACGCGCTGATCGGCGGCGTGGTGGGCGCGGCGTTCGCCGCCGCCGGGCCCGAGGCGGTCAAGGGCTCGGGTCTGATCGAGAAGGTGGCGATCCCGGCGCTGGTCGCCCCCGTGCTGGCGCTGGTGGTCGCCGGGGCGGGCATCCTCGTCGCCTACCGGATCGTCGGCCGGCAGCGCCCCGGCCCGGTCGCGCGCGGCTTCCGGCTCGGCCAGATCGTGTCCGGCAGCCTCTTCTCGCTCTCCCACGGCCTCAACGACGCCCAGAAGACGATGGGGATCATCTTCCTGGCCCTCATCGCCAACGGCTCGCTGACGGCGGAGGACGAGGTCCCGACGTGGGTGGTGGTCTCCGCCGCCACGGCGATCGCCGCCGGCACCTACGTCGGCGGGTGGCGGATCATCCGCACCATGGGCAGCCGGATCATCAAGATGGACCCGGCGCAGGGGTTCGCCGCCCAGGGCGCGGGCGCGGCGGTCCTGCTCTCCGCCTCGCAGGTCGGGTTCCCGCTCTCGACCACCCACGTCATCTCCGGCGCGATCATGGGCGCGGGCGCCGCCAAGCGGGTCTCGGCGGTCCGTTGGGGAGTGGCGGGCAACATCTTCGCCGCTTGGATCCTCACCCTGCCCGCCGCGGCGGCGGTCGGTGGGGTCACCTACGGGGTGACGAGGATCTTCGGCGAGGGGGCGCTCGGGCCGCTGATCGTCGCGCTCTCGCTCGCGACGTTGCTCCTCGCCGCATTCGGGCGGCGCGTCGCGCAGGGCCGGACGCTGACCGCGGAGGGCTGACCGGATGTTCGGCGCGGTCGTCGACGTAGGGGCGCTGGTCGAGGTCATCTGGGTCTCGCTGCTGGCGGGGATCGGCGTCACCGCGGTGTTCTCGCTCGCCCTGCTGGGTGCGACGCGGTCCACGGAGTCACGGCGTGCCGGCCGCGGCGGCGCGGCGGCCGGCTTCGGGGTCCTCGCCGGCCTCGCGGCGCTCGTCTTCCTGGCGGGCCTCGTCTACGCGATCACGCTGATCGTCAGGGGCTGAGCGCCCGGGGCCGGCGCGGTCGCTCAGGCGGGCGGCGGCGACTGGGCTCCGTACTCGATCGTCTTGAGCACCTTCGCGGGCGCGCCCGCGGCGATCGAGTAGGGCGGGAGGTCCTGGGTCACGACGGAGTTCGCGCCGATCACGCACCGCTCACCGACGGTCACGCCGCTGGTGATCACCACGTGGGCGCCGCACCACACGTTGTCGCCGACCCGGGTCGGCCCCTTGGAGGTGAACCCCTGCCACGGCACGGGCTTCTCCGGGTCGTCGAAGCGGTGGTTGCCGTCGGTGACGAAGCAGCCGTTGGCGAACATGCAGTGGGCGCCGATCTCGACGAGCTCGACGGCGGCGACCTGCACGCCGAGGTTGAGGAACGTGCCCTCGCCGATGGAGATGCGGGCGGGCGCCGGGCCGGTCAGCCAGACGCCCGGCTCGAAGAGCACCTGTGGGCCGATCGCCAGCCGCCCCTCGTCGAGCATCTCGAGCACGTTGCCGTGGATGGGCCAGCGCGCGAACGCCTGGCGCTCGGCCATCGCCCAGTGCAGCCGGCCGCGGTTCCAGGGCAGCGACGCGCGCTCGTACCAGCGCCACTTCTGGATCCATAACTTCAGCCGGGCGCGATCCACGAGTGCGCAGTATCCCTTGCAGGTCGTCGTAAGGCCGCGCGCAGACGCGACCGCAGGAGGAATCCGGGCTAGTAAGGAGTCATCCGTCCCCACCCTGGAGGTCCCAGCTCCCTGTGCGCCCGAGTCGTCTGATCCGCCCGCTCACCCTCGCCGCCGCGATCGCCTGCGCCGCGCCCGCCACCGCCGGCGCCGCCGTGGCCCACGTCGTCGGGCCCGGCGAGACGCTGTGGTCGATCGCGGCGGCCAACAACCTGACCACGCGCACGGTCGCCGTCTACAACGGCCTGCCCGAGAACGCCAACGTCGTACTCGGCTCGACGATCACCGTGCCGACCACCGCCGAGGGCGCCGCCAAGCTCCAGGAGGCGGGGCTCCTCGCCGCGCCGGCCCCGACCGGAGCCACCGCCGGCACCGCCGGCACCGCCGGCACCGCGCCCAAGCCGATGGGCGGCTACACGGTCCGCCCGGGCGACACGCTCTCCGGCCTCGCCGCCGGCTCGGGCGTCTCCGTAGCCCAGATGGCCGCCATGAACGGCCTCTCCCCCGACGCCCGCATCGTCGCGGGCACCGTCCTCAAGCTGCCGACGGGCGCCCCGGCCCCCGCGCGTGCATCCCAGCCGGCGCCGGCCACCAAGGTCGTCCCGGCCGCCGCCCCGGTCCCGACGGCGACCCGCGTCGGCGCCCACGACATCCAGCACATCGCCCAGGCCGCCGGCGTCTCGCCCTCGCTCGCCGCCGCGATCGGCTGGCAGGAGAGCGGCTTCAACAACAACATGGTCTCGAGCGCCAACGCCCGCGGCGTCATGCAGGTCATGCCGGGCACGTGGGACTGGGTGGAGCGCAACCTCGCCGGCCGCCGGCTCGACCCCAACTCCGCCGCGGACAACGTCAACGCCGGCGTCCTCTACCTCAAGCACCTGCTCAACGAGACGGGCGGCGACGAGAACACCGCGATCGCCGGCTACTACCAGGGCCTCGGCGCCGTCCGCTCCCGCGGCCTGTTCGAGGACACGAAGCGCTACGTGGCCAACGTGCAGGCGCTGCGCGGGCGGTTCGGCGGCGGGTAACGTCGCCCAGAGGACGAGCGAAGCGAAGTCCGGCCGGGCGAAACCCGATCACGAGCGTCAGCGAAGTCCGGCCGGGCGAAACCCGATCACGCCGCCGCTGGAACCTTCGCCGGCGCCCGCCGGCGCTTCGCCGCCGCGGTGGCCTTCGGCGTGACGACCGCCGACAGGAAGCGCCCCGTGTACGACCGCTCGACGGCGGCGACCTCCTCCGGCGTCCCGCTCGCGATCAGCCGGCCGCCCTCCTCCCCGCCCTCCGGGCCCATGTCCACGATCCGGTCGGCGGTCTTGATGACGTCGAGGTTGTGCTCGATGACCACGACGGAGTTGCCGGCCTCCACCAGCCGCTCGAGCACCTCGAGGAGCCGCTGGATGTCGGCGAAGTGCAGGCCCGTGGTCGGCTCGTCGAGGATGTAGAGCGTCCGGCCCGTCGCCACCTTCGACAGCTCCGCGGCCAGCTTGACGCGCTGCGCCTCGCCCCCCGACAGCGTCGTCGCGGGCTGCCCGAGCCGCATGTAGTCGAGGCCGACGTCGTGGAGCGCCTGCAGCCGCCGGGCGATCTTCGGGATGTGGGCGAAGAACTCGAGCGCCTCCTCGACCGGCATGTCGAGGACGTCGGAGATCGTCCTGCCCTTGAACCGGACGTCGAGCGTCTCCTTGTTGTACCGCTTGCCGTGGCACTGCTCGCACGGCACGTAGACGTCGGGCAGGAAGTGCATCTCGATCTTGATCTGCCCGTCGCCGCGGCAGACCTCGCAGCGCCCCCCCTTGACGTTGAACGAGAAGCGGCCGGGCTTGTAGCCGCGCGCCCGTGCCTCCTGCGTCTTCGAGAAGAGCTCGCGGATCTGGTCGAAGAGCCCGATGTAGGTCGCCGGATTCGAGCGCGGCGTGCGGCCGATCGGCGCCTGGTCGACGTTGATGATCTTGTCGAGGCCGTCGAGGCCGCGGACGCGCCGGTGCGCGCCCGGCCGCATCTTCGCCCGGTGCAGCCGGTTGGCGACCGCCTTGTAGAGGATCTCGTTGACCAGCGTGGACTTGCCCGAGCCGCTCACGCCGGTCACGGCGGTGAACACCCCGAGCGGAATCGAGACGTCGACCGTCTTGAGGTTGTGCTGCGTCGCGCCCTCGATCTCCACGTAGCCGCTGGGCGTCCGCCGCCGCGCCGGGACCTCGATCCGCCGCGTGCCGGCCAGGAACTGGCCCGTGAGCGACTCCTCCACCCGCATGACCTCGCCGGCCGTCCCGGCCGCCACCACATGGCCGCCGTGCTCGCCGGCGCCCGGCCCCATGTCGAGCAGGTAGTCCGCGGCCCGCATCGTCCCCTCGTCGTGCTCGACCACCAGCACCGTGTTGCCGAGGTCGCGCAGGCGCTCGAGGGTCGCGATCAGCCGCTCGTTGTCGCGCTGGTGCAGGCCGATCGACGGCTCGTCGAGGATGTAGAGGACCCCGACCAGCGACGAGCCGATCTGGGTCGCCAGCCGGATCCGCTGTGCCTCGCCGCCGCTCAGCGTCGAGGCCGCCCGCTCCATCGACAGGTACCCCACCCCGACGTTGTCGAGGAAGCGCAGCCGCTCGTCGATCTCGCGCAGGATCAGCCGGGCGATCGCCCGGTCGTGCTCGGAGAGGTCGAGCCCGCCGAGCCACTCGAGCGCCCGGTGGGCGCTCAGGTGGGTGAACTCGTGGATCGGCATGTCGGCCACCGTCACCGCGCGCGACTCTGGCCGCAGCCGCGAGCCCTTGCACTCCGGGCACGGGCGGACGCTCATGTACTCCTCGATCTTCTCCCGCGACCAGTCCGAGTCCGTCTCCCGGTAGCGGCGCTCGAGGTTGGGGATGATCCCCTCGAAGGCGGTCATGTAGGAACGCCGGCGCCCCATCCGGTTGCGGTAGGAGACGTAGATGCGGTCGTCGCCCGTGCCGTAGAGGAAGAGGTTCTGGGCATCCTCGGGGAGGTCGTCCCACGCCGTCTCGAGGTTGACCTCGTAGCGGTCGGCGATGGCCTGGATGATCTGCTCGTAGTAGCCCGACGCTCCGCTCGACCACGGCAGCACCGCGCCCTCGGCGAGCGTCATCGACCCGTCGGGTACCACGAGGTCCGGGTCGATCTCCATCTGGGTGCCGAGGCCGGTGCACCGCGGGCACGCGCCGTGGGGCGAGTTGAAGGAGAACATCCGCGGCTCGAGCTCGGGCATCGAGATCCCGCAGTGCAGGCACGCGAAGCGCTCGGAGAACGTCCGCAGCTCGGGCGGGTGGGCGGGATCGGATTCGCGCGGAACCGTCTCGATCTCGATGATGCCGTCGGCGAGCGCCACCGCCGTCTCCACCGAGTCGGCCAGCCGCTTGCGGCGGTCGCGCTGCATGACCAGGCGGTCCACCACCACGGAGATGTCGTGCTTGAACTTCTTGTCGAGGACGATCTCCTCTTCCAGCAGCCGCAGCTCGCCGTCGACCTTCACGCGCGTGAAGCCCTCGGCGCGCAGCTCCTCGAACTGCTTGCCGTACTCCCCCTTGCGGCCACGCACGATCGGGGCGAGCACCATGAACCGGGTGCCGTCCTCGAAGGCCATGATCTGATCGATGATCTGCTCGGCCGACTGGGCGGCGATCTCCCGGCCGCAGTTGAAGCAGTGGGGCCGGCCGATCCGCGACCACAGCAGGCGCAGGTAGTCGTAGATCTCGGTGACCGTGCCGACCGTCGAGCGCGGGTTGCGCGACGTCGTCTTCTGGTCGATCGAGATCGCCGGCGACAGCCCCTCGATCGAGTCGACGTCCGGCTTGTCCATCTGGCCGAGGAACTGCCGCGCGTAGGCGCTCAGCGACTCGACGTAGCGGCGCTGGCCCTCGGCGTAGATCGTGTCGAACGCCAGCGAGGACTTGCCCGACCCCGACAGCCCCGTGATGACCACCAGCGAGTCGCGCGGCAGCTCGACCGTGATGTCCTTGAGGTTGTGCTCGCGGGCGCCCGCGACGAGGATGGACTCCTGGCGTGACATGACGTCGGTCTGAGTCTAGGGACGGAGCGGACGTCCTTAGGCTCTCCTTGAGGGAGCCGCGTACCCTCTCGGCATGGCCGCCGCCTCTCCTCCCGACGCCCCGCACGAGCGCCGGCCCCGGATGCCCTCCGCGGCGCGGCCCGACGCCGGGCGGCCGCGGATGCGGCCGCAGATCATCGTCGCGGTCCTGGTCCTCCTGGCGCTCAACTACGCGATCGCCTCGGCGTTCAACCGCCCCGAGCCGGCCGTCCGCGTCCCCTACAGCCCGACCTTCCTGCAGCAGGTCCGCGACGGCAACGTGACGCGGATCTCCACCGAGGGGACGACGGTGGACGGCGAGTTCCGCAAGCCGGTCAAGTACCCGCCGGACTCCGAGCGCGAGGCGGCCACCAACTTCTCGACGGAGATCCCGACGTTCGCCGACAACGAGGCGCTCTCGCGCACCCTCGAGGCCAACGACGTGGTCATCAGCGCCGAGCCGATCAACCAGGGGCCAGGGATCCTCACCAACCTCATCCTCGGCTTCGGGCCGATCCTGCTGATCGTCGGCCTGTTCGTCTACTTCGCCCGCCGGGCGGCCCGCCAGGGCGGGGGCGGCGGGCTCAATCCGATCGGCGGCTTCGGCCGCTCGCGCGCCCGGCGCGCCGAGGGCTCCGAGCAGCGGGTCTCCTTCAAGGACGTGGCCGGCATCGACGAGTCCAAGGCCGAGCTCACCGAGGTCGTCGACTTCCTCAAGAACCCCGAGCGCTACCAGCGCCTCGGCGGGCGCATCCCGCGCGGCGTGCTGCTCTCGGGCCAGCCCGGGACGGGCAAGACCCTGCTCGCGCGCGCGGTGGCCGGCGAGGCCGACGTGCCGTTCTTCTCCATCTCGGCCTCGGAGTTCGTCGAGGCGATCGTCGGCATCGGCGCCTCGCGCGTCCGCGACCTCTTCAAGAACGCCAAGGAGGCGGCCCCGGCGATCATCTTCATCGACGAGATGGACGCCATCGGCCGCGCGCGCTCGGCCGGCAGCGGCATCGGGTCGGGCGCCAACGACGAGCGCGAGCAGACCCTCAACCAGATCCTCACCGAGATGGACGGCTTCGAGACGAACGAGACGGTCATCGTCCTCGCCGCCACCAACCGGCCGGAGATCCTCGACTCGGCGCTGCTGCGCCCGGGCCGCTTCGACCGCCGCGTCGCCGTCCCGGCGCCCGACAAGGAGGGCCGGCGCAAGATCCTCGACGTCCACACGCGCTCCGTGCCGCTCGACGCCGACGTGGACCTCGACCGCCTGGCCGCCTCCACCCCGGGCATGGTCGGCGCCGACCTGGCCAACCTCGCCAACGAGGCGGCCCTGCTCGCCGCGCGGCGCGAGCACGAACGAGTCCAGAACGGCGACCTCACCGATGCGCTCGAGAAGATCGTCCTCGGCGCCCCCCGCGGCATCCTGCTCTCCGAGCACGACCGCCGGCTGACCGCCTACCACGAGTCGGGCCACGCGCTCGTCGGCATGCTCACGCCGGGCGCCGACCCGGTCCGCAAGGTCTCCATCATCCCCCGCGGCCAGGCCCTCGGCGTGACCCTCTCCGCGCCCGACGAGGACCCGTTCAACTACGACCTCGACGGCCTCCTGGCCAAGATCGACGTCGCCCTGGGCGGCCGGGTGGCCGAGGAGATCGTGTTCGGCCGGGTCACGACGGGCGCCGAATCGGACATCCAGCAGCTCACGCGGATCGCCCGCGCCATGGTCGGCCGCTGGGGCATGAGCCCGGAGATCGGCCCGGTCGCGGTCGTTCCCAGCGATGGCCAGGGCCCGCTGCTGCCTGGCGCCTCGGAGGTCTCCGAGACCACCCAGCGCATCGTCGACGAGGAGGTCCGCCGCATCGCCGACCAGGCCCACGACCGGGTCCGGGCGCTGCTGAGCGAGAACCGCGAGCGGCTCGACGCGATGGTCGAGGCCCTGCTCGAGCACGAGACCCTCGACCAGGTCGACGCCTACCGGGTCGCCGGCGTCCCGCTGCCCGGCAAGGGCGAGGAGGCGCTCCCGACCGTGGAGGCGCTCCCGCCGTCGCGCGCGGAGGTCTAGGCCGAAACATCGGCGGGCGCCCGCCGTTCGAAGGGCATGCGCAGCCTGCTGCTCGGCCTCCTGCTCGCGGTCCTCCTGCCGGGGCAGGCGCTCGCCCGCCCGTGTGCGACGGAGGGGCGGACCATCGCCGCCAGCGAGGATGTCCGGGTCTACCAGCTGCCCCCGGACGGCTTCGTCGGGCCCACCTACGCCTGCCCGCTTCGAGGCGGGCCGCGGCTCCGGCTGGGGAGCTCCGACGTCTCGCAGTCGGGTCCCGCGAAGGTCAGGGTGGCCGCCGACCGGGTCTTCTTCACGGACACCTCGTACCACCGCGCGACCGGCGACATCGGGCTCGACGTGCGCGTCGTGGACGTCAGCCGGAGGCGCACCCAGCACCGGTGGCGCTTCTACGAGGCGCAGATCGGCGGCGTCGCCGCCGATCTCTCGCTGCGCGGAGCGCATCTGGCGCCCGACGGCTCGGTGGCGTTCCTCGTCGGCGGCCTCTACCCGGACCACCGCTACGAGGTCCACCGCGCCGACTCGACCGGACGGTCGCGTGTCGACGCCGGAGCCGACCTGGATCCGACCTCCCTGGCCGTCGGCCGCGGCGGCATCCACTGGATCCGCGGCGGCACTCCTCGCCGCGCCCCGTTCGCCCCCGGCCGCGCGCGCTTCCTCCAACGCCCGGCGCAGCTGCCGAGCCGCCACTGCCGGCGCCGCGGCGCCTTCACCGCCGCCCTCAGCGCGGCCATCCGGGTCTACGCGCTCGAGGACCCGGACGGCGACCGGTACCGCGCGTGCTGGCTGCGGACGGGCCGCACGTCCTGGCTCCCCTCCGCCGGGATGGACTTCTCGGGCGCCCGCGACTTCCTGCTCGCCGGCCGCCACCTGCTCTACGCCTCGTCGGCCTCCGACCGCTACTACGGCGACCGGGAGCTCGGCGTGCGCGTGCTCGACGTGAGGACGGGAGAGACCCGCGCGGCCTGGCACTTCAGCGAGGTCAACGACGAGGAGGGGACCAGCCTGAACCTTCAGGGAGCCGCTCTTCAGCCCGACGGCCGGGCGGCCGTGCTCGTCGGCCGAGCGGGTTCCCGTGGCGCGAAGCGGTACGAGGTCCACCGAGTGGACGCCCGTGGCACGAAGACGCTGCTCGACAGCGGCCCCGACATCGCCCCGGACTCATTCGCGGCCGGCCGGGACCGGGTCTACTGGAGCCGCGCCGGGATCATCAGGACGGCGCCGGCGGGCTGAGGCGTCGCAGAGCGCTCGATGCGGTGCAGGTCGGCCAGGGACGCGCGGGGAGGGGCCAACCGGCCGCCTCCCCGCCGGAGAGGGTGTAGTTTTCCGCACAACAGGGGCCGGCGACGGATCGCGCGGAACTCGGAAATACGGGCCGCTCGGGCCAGGAAGGCCCTGCGCGGCTCAGGAGGAGTGCTCGATGCCCAAGCTCTGGCGCCTGCTCGTCGCAGGCGCGACGACGGCTGTCATCGCGACGTCGGGAGGCGTCGCGTCGGCGGATCCAGGAGGCGAGGACCACGGACACGACGACATCCCGGTCCCGACGCCGAGCCTGCCACTCACCCCGCCCGGCTCGGCGGGCTTCACGCTGATCGGCCAGTCCGACAAGGACGGCGCCACGAACTCCGACATGGCGTTCTACGGCAAGCTCGCCTACGTCGGGAACTACGACGGCTTCCGCATCATCGACATCAGCAAGCCGTCGAACATGAGCGTCCTCAGCGACGTCAAGTGCCGCGCCGTCCAGAGCGACCTCTCCATCTTCAAGGCGCGCGGCCGGATGATCCTGCTGCAGGCGATCGACCGGCCCGTCGACCGCCCGGACTGCGCGGCCAAGGACACCGGGACCACCACCGAGTTCGAGGGGCCGGACGGCTCCTCGACGCCGGAGCGCACGAGCCCCACGCAGCAGCAGCGCACCCGCGCCAGCTTCGGGTTCGAGGGGCTGCGGATGTTCGACGTGACGAACCCGCGCAGGCCGAGGTACCTCAGGTTCTTCCAGACCGCGTGCGGCGCGCACACCCACACGCTGGTGCCGGACAAGAAGGGCAAGGCGGTCCACGCGTACGTCGCGTCCTATCCGCTGGGCCTCGGGATCACCGCGGCCGTCGACCGGCAGGCGGCGGGCGATCTCGCCTGCGAAGCCCCCCACCGCAAGATCTCCATCGTCACGCTGCCGCTGAAGGACCCCGAGGCCGGCACGGTCCGGACGAAGGCGCTCAGCTCCGACACCGAGTACTACGACCCCGACGGGCCGCCGACCACCAAGGACGGCAAGCCCGCGGGCAACGCGCCGCGGATGCAGGGCTGCCATGACCACCAGGCGTTCCTGCCGCGCGACATCGTCGTCGGCTCGTGCACCGGAGACGCCCAGTACTGGAGCGTGCGCGACCGCGGGAACCCGACGTCGGCGGACGGCGAGGCCCACACCCACATCAGGCGCGAGGACGGCACCACGGAGTCCTTCGACTTCCTCCACAACGCCGTCGTCACCTGGGACGGCAAGGTGGTCGCGATCAGCGACGAGAGCGGCGGCGGCGGCGGTCCGCGCTGCGACGGCGAGCAGTCCAAGCGCGGCTTCACGTTCTTCTATCCGCTCGTGGAGCCCGGGACGCCGGTCGACGGGTTCTCCGAGCTCGGCCGCTACCTGCTCGACGAGCGGCCGCAGAACACCGAGATCTGCGTCTCGCACAACGGCAGCGTCCTGCCGCTGCGCGACGGCAGCTACAAGATGGTCCAGGGCTTCTACCTGGGCGGGAACTCGTTCTACGACTTCTCGAACCCGGCGAACCCGGACGAGATCGGCTTCGCCGACCTCGAGGACGCCAGCGGCAAGGCCGACACGTGGTCGACCTACTGGTACAACGGCACGGTCTTCGTCAACGGCGGTCTCAACCGGCGGAACGCGGAGGACGGTCCCAAGCTGGGGAACCGGGGCTTCGAGGCCTACCAGATCCGTGACGAGCGGGGCGTGATCTTCACGGACAAGTGGCGGTACTCCAACCCGCAGACGCAGGAGGAGTTCCAGGTGCCCAAGGGCACCTTCACAAGCCGCCCGAACGGCAACGGCAACGCGCAGGGCAACGGCAACGCGCGGGGCAACGGCAACACGCAGGGCAACGGCAACACGCAGGGCAACGGGAAGAAGAAGCGCTAGT
>JALYMV010000373.1 GCA_030773575.1 Actinomycetota bacterium | reverse complement strand
GTCTCGCCATCGCTGGAAGTACCTGCTGTTCGGTGGGTTTCGCGTCAGCTGGCCTGCGTCCAATGAAGAGCGGGGACGCGCCACAGAACGCGCTCGTGGCCCAATCCGTGGCCCAATGACCCCGTAGCAGCGCGAGTAAAGTCGCGTGGAGTGACCACGCGCGAGAACCTCCATCGGCTGGTCGACGAGCTCACTGAGTCCGGCCGGCGGCTGATCGCTGCCCTGTCGTGACCCGGGCACCCGGGCTCGCCGCCGACGGTCCTCCCACCGCCATGGCGATGCGGGTCAACGAGCCCGACGGGCGGTTGGTGGCCGAAGCGGTGGAGCTCGCGACGCCTGCGCCGGGATGGGTGCGTGTGGAGGTCCGCGCCAGCGGCGTCTGCTTCGCGGACCTCGGCACCTCAAGAGCCCACGACGCGCACGGCCCGGTGACCCCCGGGCACGAGGTGGCGGGCGTCCTCGCCGCGCTGGGTGACGGCGTCGATTGCTTCGAGCTCGGAGAGCGCGTCGCTGTCGGGTGGTTCGGCGGCAGTTGCGGGCACTGCGAGGCCTGCCGGCGCTCCGACGTCGTGCACTGCAGCAAGCGCAAAATCCCAGGCCGGTCGTACCCCGGGGGCTGGGCGCAGTCGATCACCGTCCCCGCCGACGCGCTCGCACGCATCCCCGAAGCACTGGACTTCCACCACGCGGCCCCGATGGGCTGCGCCGGCGTGACGACGTTCAACGCCGTCCGACACGCGGGTATCCCGGCGGGCGGCCGGATCGCGGTCTTCGGCATCGGGGGCCTCGGTCACCTGGCCGTGCAGTGGGCCGCCAAGATGGGTTACGAGGTCATCGCCATCGCGCGCGGGCCGGAGCGGCAAACGCTCGCCCACGAACTGGGCGCACAGCGCTACATCGACAGCGCCGCGAACGCACCGGGTGCCGCCCTGGCGGCCCTCGGCGGCACGGACCTCATCATGTGCACCGCGTCGACGACCGCCCCGGTGACCGAGCTGCTCGGCGGCCTTCGCGTCCGCGGACGCCTCGTGCTCATCGGCGTGGACGAGGGTAAGATCGAGGTCCCGGCCGCGCAGCTCATCATGAAGGGGCAGGCGGTCACCGGGCACCTCACCGGCGACGCCCAGGACACCGAAGACGCCATGCGCTTCGCCGCCGTCCACGACGTGCGGCCGATGATCGAGCGGTTGCCGTTGCACGCTGCCAACGAGGCCGTCGAGCGCCTGTCCACCGGCGCCGCGCGGTTCCGGATCGTGCTGGACGCGGGAACCGGGTGACAGGCGACAAGGGCAGCCGCCGGAGCGCCGTCGTGATCGGCGCAGGCATCGCGGGCCTCGTCTGCGCCGAGGCGCTGACTCGTGCCGAGCATGACGTGCTCCTCGTCGAAGCACGAGACCGCGTCGGCGGGCGGGCCCTCAGCCGAACCACCGAGGGCTGCGTCATCGAGCTCGGCCCGACGTGGTTCTGGCCGGATGAGCCCCTGATCGACGAGCTCGTTCGTCGGCTCGACGTGCCGACGTTCGCGCAGCACATCGACGGCGACGCGCTGTTCGAGGACGCCGACGGGAGCTCGCACCGGCTCGCGGGCAACCCGATCGACGCGCCCGCACGCCGCTTCGTCGACGGCTCGCAGTCGCTCGCGCAGCGCCTGGCCACCGGGCTGGCACCCGGCACGCTCCACCTCGACGCCCCGGTCTCGGAGATCACCGTCGACGGCGACGGCGTTCGCGTGCAGGCGGCCGGCGAGGACCTGCTCGCCGGCCAGGCCGTCGTCGCCATGCCTCCGGCGCTTGCCGTCGAGCAGATCGCCTTCACCCCGCCGCTGCCGGCCGCGGTGGCCGACACCGCGCGGGCCACGCCGGTCTGGATGGGTGCCGTCGTCAAGGCGGGCGCGGTCTACGAGCAACCGTTCTGGCGCCGCCACGGGCTCGCCGGCGCAGCGATCAGCCACTGCGGCAGCTTCAAGGAGTTCCACGACCACACCGGCCCGGACGACCGCCCCGCCGCGCTCTTCGGCTTCGGCCAACCCAGTCGCCTTGCCGCAGCCGACCCGCACGATGTCACCGCCGCCTTCCGCAAAGACCTCACCCGCCTCTTCGGACCGGAAGCAGCACACCCGCGTGCCATCCACGCCCTCGACTGGAGCCGCGAGCGGTGGACCTCGCCCATCCGGCCCGCATCGCACGCATCGACGCGCACCTACGGGTCGCCCGCTTTCCGCACCCCGACCTACGGGCGCGTCCACTGGGCATCGACCGAGACCGCAGCCGCACACGCGGGCCACCTCGAAGGCGCGGTCCGCGCCGGCCGCGATGCCGCGCGCAGGGTGATCGCCGGCTCGTGATTGGCCTGTCGGAGCCGGCCTCGCCACCGACGGTCGACATCGGGCTCGCGGAGGACCTCCCGCACCCGCACGAGCAGGTGGTAGGCGCCGAGGTCGTGACTGCGCGCGATGACCGTGAGCGGCAGCTGCGTAACGCCGAGCGCCCGCCGCTCTCGGCCAGGCCGGCAGCGGCGCTCGCGTCCAGACGCCGGCTGCTAGCGAGCCCTCCGCGGAGGCTCTGATGCAGCGGGTTGGTCATCGCCGCCGAGCGCCGGCGTCTCGGCGCCGTAGAGGTGTTCGCGCGCCTGACGGACGAGTGCGTCGAAGGCGCGGCCGTGGTCACGGCGCACGCGCTGCTGGAGCTGGTCGTAGACGTCGGTGGTCATCTTCGAGTCGGCGTGACCGACCTGGCTCATCACCCACATGACGTCGAAGCGGTTGGCGAGTAGAGCGACCGAGATGTAGGTGCGCCGGAGGCTGTGCGGGGTCGTGTTCGGCAGGGGCGGGAGGCCGCGCTCGACAAGTTGCTCGCTCGCGCGCTCGGCGGCCTCGCGGACGATCTCGCCGACGCGGTGATCGCCCATCGACTTCGACCGCCGACACCGGCGCTGATCTACTATCATTGGTCGTAGACAGACGTTCTGACTCGGAGACCCTCATGGAAAGCTTTCTTCTCTCGCTCGCGTTCCTCGCCTGTCCGATCGGGATGGGCCTGATGATGTGGTTCATGGCCAAGGGCATGCGCAAGGAGCCGGCGGCCGCGGAGCCTCGTCCCGGCGCGAGCGTCGAGCAGCTCCGTGAAGAGCATCGGCGGCTCGGCGCAGAGATCGAGCGCCTGGACGCGCGCGACACCGCCGCGGTCACCGGTCGTTCATGACCACCGCGCTGCTTGCGGCCGCGGTCGTCGCTGCGCTCGCTTGTCCACTGCACATGCTGTGGACGATGCGTCGCGGCAAGCACGCCGCGTGCTGCCCGCCCCGCAAGGTGTCAGAGCTCGACGGGCTGCGCGAGCGTCAGCGGGCGCTCGAAGCGCTGATCGCCGCGTCCGCGGGCGAGGCCCGGGAAGCGCCCCGGCGCGAGGCTAGCCTGTAGCCCGGATGCCGGCCGCCGAGAACAACGTTCCACCTGGTCTTCACGAGCTGGAGTCCGAGGTCATGGAGCTGCTCTGGGAGCGCGGCGAATGCAACGTCCGGGCCGTCCTCGAGGAGCTCAACGAGCGGTCGGACAAGGAGCGCAAGTACACGACGGTCATGACCACGATGGCCAGGCTCGACAAGAAGGGCCTGCTCGTCCGCCGGCGCGAGGGCAAGACCGACATCTACACGCCGGCGATGAGCCGCGACGAGTACCTGGAGGCCCGCGCGGAGGCCGAGGTCGGCGCGCTCGTGGCCAACTACGGCGAGGCCGCGCTCGTGCACTTCGCGCGGCAGATGAACCAGCTCGACCCCAGGCGCCGCGACCAGCTGCGGCGCCTTGCCCGGCGTGACCCGAGCTAGGGCCGTCTTCGCGCTGCATGCGGGCCTCGGCGTCGTCGCCGCCGCGGTGCTCGTCCTCGCCCTGGCTGCCGCGATCGGCGGCTTGAGCTTCACGCCGCCGTCGGCCGCAGCGCTCGCGGAGGCGTGCGTCGCGTTCGCGCTGCCTGACGCCAGCCTCGGGTCCGTCGGCGCTCTGGCTCTGGGGAGCCTCGCGATGGCGGTCCTCGTCCTCGGCCTCCGGTCGGCGGGACGCCAGCTGCTGGCCTCGCGCTGCGTCGTGCGACGGCTGCCCATCCGCGCCGGCGGGCCGCCGGGCGCGGTGCTGTTCGAGCACTCGGAGCCGCAGGCGTTCTGCGCCGGGCTGCTGCGCCCGCGCATCTACCTCTCGACCGGGGCGCTGTCGGTCCTCAGCACGGACGAGCTCGATGCCGTTCTCGCGCACGAGGCGCACCACGCCCGGGTGCGCGACCCGCTGCGCGTCTTCGTTGTGCGGGTGGTGAGCGACGCTCTCTTCTTCCTGCCGGCCGCGCGGAGGCTCGCCGAGCGCTACGCCGAGCTGGCCGAGCTGGCCGCCGACGCCGCCGCCGTACGCCGGCGCGGCCCTCAGCCCCTTGCGTCGGCGCTGCTGGCCTTCG
>JALYMV010000372.1 GCA_030773575.1 Actinomycetota bacterium | reverse complement strand
GGCTAGAGCCGCCGACCGGGCGCCAGCGTCTCGCGCAGGCCCGCCGGCCAGGGCCGCGAGACCGAGCGCGAGCCGCCCGCGCAGAAGCGCCATGGCAGCTCGGCGGCCTTGGTGATCCCGATCCGGGTGCCGACGAGCGGCTCGGCGGCCTCCCAGGCGGGCGCCCGCGGCTCGATGCGCACCGGCCCGGCGGCCAGATCGGAGCCGTTGAGCCCGAGGTCGATGCCGAGCGCCTGGGTGAGCTTGCCCGGCCCGGAGCAGAGGTCCTCGACGCGCTGGAGGCCGCGGCGGGCGCGCATGAGGTCGAGGCCGCGGACGGGTTCGAGCGCGCGGATCAGGACGGCCGCCCCGACGCCCTCGGGCTCGCAGACCGCGTTGAGCAGGGCGTGGATGCCGTAGGAGCGGTAGACGTAGGCGCGCCCCGGCGCGCCGAACAGGACGTGGGTCCGGGCGGTCAGGCCGATGTGGGCGTGGCAGGCCGGCTCTGCGTCGTGGTAGGCCTCCGTCTCGACGATCAGCCCCGCGCACTCCCCGTGGACGACGAGGCAGCCGAGGAGGTCGCGCGCGACGTCGACGACCCCGCGCGCGTAGAAGGCGGCGGGCAGGCTCAAGCGGGCTGGATCTCGAGCTCCGCGCGCGCGTGGGCGAGCTGCTCGCGCACGCGGTCCAGCGCCGTGCCGCCCTCGGAGACCTTCGACTCGAGCCAGGACCGGCGGGCGAGCACCTCGTAGTACTCGTCGTCGAGCGCCTCGGAGTGGCGGGCGATTTCCTCGCGGCTGAGCGCCGACAGCGGCCGGCCGGAGTCCACCGCCTCGCGCACGAGCCCGGCGACGACCCCATGGGACTGGCGGAACGGGACCCCGCGGCGCACGAGCAGGTCGGCGATGTCGGTCGCCGCGATCAGCTCGTCGCCGGCGGCGGCCTCGAGCCGCTCGCGGTCGAAGGCGATCGTCTCGATCATCCCGCGGGCGGCGGCCAGCGTGAGGTCGAGCGTGTCGGCCGCGTCGAAGAGGTGCTCCTTGTCCTCCTGCATGTCCTTGTTGTAGGTGAGGGGGAGCCCGTGCATGACCCCGTGGAGCCCGGAGAGGTGCGCGGCGATCCGCGGCGCCTTCGCGCGCAGGAGCTCGGCGGCGTCGGGGTTCTTCTTCTGGGGCATGATCGAGGAGCCCGAGGCCCAGGCGTCGGCGACCTCGCAGAAGCCGAACTCGTCGCTCGACCACAGGACGATCTCCGCGCCCAACCGCGAGAGATGGGTCGCGCAGGTCGCCGCCGCGGAGAGGAAGTCGAGCACGAAGTCGCGGTTGGATACCGCGTCGATCGAGTTGCGCGCCACGCTCGTGAAGCCGAGCTCGGAGGCGAGGAAGCCGCGGTCGGTGGGGAAGTTCACCCCGGCCAGGGCGCCCGCGCCGAGCGGCAGCTCGTCCGCGTTGCCGAGGACCGCCTCGAAGCGGCGGGCGTCGCGGCGGAACATCCAGAAGTAGGCGAGCAGGTGGTGGGAGAGGTAGACGGGCTGCGCGCGCTGGAGGTGGGTGTAGCCCGGCATGGGCCAGTCGACGTGGCGCTCGGCGCAGAGCACGAGCGCGCTCTGGAGGGCCTGGAGGCGCTCGACCGTGCGCAGCGCGTGGGCGCGGGTGTACATCGCGACGTCGGTGGCGACCTGGTCGTTGCGCGAGCGCGCGGTGTGCAGCTTGCCGCCGACCGGGCCGACGATCTCCGTCAGCCGCCGTTCGATCGCCATGTGGATGTCCTCGTCGCCCGGCTCCACGCGGAAGGTGCCGGCGTCGAGCTCCTCGGCGACCCGGTCGAGGCCCCCCAGCAGGGTGTCGCGGTCGGCGTCGGAGATGATCTGCGCCGCGGCGAGCATTCGTGCATGGGCGCGGGACTGCTCGACGTCGTAGGGCCCGAGCCGCCAGTCGAACCCGATCGAGGCGTTGAGCTGCTGGAAGACCGGGTCCTGGGGCTCGGAGAAGCGCGACATGGTTGAGCCATCATGCCGGGGATGGAGCTCGAGGTGCGCGCCGCCCGGCGCGACGACGTGGTGGCGGCCGGGCTGCTGTACGAGTCGGCGGCACCGTACTACGACGCCTACGCCGGAGGCGAGCGGCGGGCGCGCCGGATGCTCCGCGGCGTCTGGCCGCATCCCCGCCACACCGCGAGCTACGACATCTCCCGGGTCGCCGTCGCCGGGGGCGAGGTGGTCGGGGTGCTCGCCGGCTTCCTGCTGCTCGAGGGCGACGGCCTGGCCAACCGCTTCATCGCCCTCTCGGTCCGGCGGCTGCCGCCCTGGCGCTGGCCGGGCGTCTTCCGGCACCTGCGCGCGGCGGGGCGGCTGAGCCCGCGCCCGCCCGTCGACGCCTTCTACGTCGACGGCCTCGCCGTGGCGGCCGGCGCCCGGCGGATGGGCGTGGCCTCCACGCTGCTCGACTCCGCCTCGGACACCGCGGCGGCGCGCGGCGCGTCGGGCGTCGCGCTCGACACGGGGCTCGACAACGCGGCGGGCCGGGCGCTGTATGAGGCGGTGGGCTTCGAGCGGCGCGACGTGCGTGCCGCCGACGACCCGCGGATCGCCCGCGCGATCGGCGGGCGCGGGTTCATCTCCTACTACCGGCCGGCGCCGCGGTAGCGGGCTGAAGCACCTGGGCGAGCGCCTCGCTCACCCGCGCGATCTGCGCCTCGGTGATCCCGGGGAAGAACGGGAGCGCCACGGAGCGGGCGGCGACGTCCTCGCAGACCGGGAACTCGCCGGGACGGTGACCGAAGCGCTCGCGGTAGAAGGACATCAGGTGGATGGCCGGCAGGTAGGGCTTGGACTGCACGCCGAGCTCGCGGAGGGCGAGGATCGTCGCGTCGCGGCCGGCGTCGCGCGGGAGCTGGACGACCCACACGAACCAGCCCCGCTCGTCGCCCCCGCGATCCGCGCACGGCAGCTCGACGCCCCGCTCCGCGACGAGCGGCGCCAGCGCCTCCCGGTAGAGGGCGGCCGCCCGGGCGCGGCAGGCGAGCATCTCGTCGAGCCGGGAGAGCTGGGCGGAGCCGAGCGCGCACGCGATGTCGGAGAGCCGGTAGTTGAAGCCGAGGCGGTCGTGGTCGAGCCAGCCCATGTCGGGCGCGCGGCCCTGGTTGCGCTCCGAGTCGATGCGCTCCTTATGCGCCTCTGAGCCCATGGAGATCATCCCGCCCTCGCCCGTGGTGAGCTGCTTGTTGGCGTAGAACCCGAAGATCGCCGGATGGCCGCGGCCGCCGACCGCCGGCCCGTCGGCGTGGCGGGCGCCGAGCGCCTGGGCGGCGTCCTCGACGATCGGCAGCCCCATCGCCTCGAACGCCGGCAGGTCGGCCGGGTAGCCGAAGATGTGGACCGGCAGGAGCGCCGCGGTGCGGTCGGTGACCGCCGCGGCCGCCGCCCGCGGATCGAGGTTGAGCGTCACGGGGTCGATGTCGGCGAAGACCGGGCGCGCGCGCTCGAAGAGCACCGCGTTGGCCGTGGCGACGAAGGAGAACGGCGTGGTGACGACCTCGTCGCCGTCCTGCACGCCGACCGCGCGGAGCGCGAGGTGCAGCGCCGCGGTGCCCGAGGAGACCGCCGAGGCGTGCGGCGCGCCGACGCGCTCGGCGAACGCGCGCTCGAAGGCGGGCACGCGCGGCCCGAGCGAGAGCTGTCCGGAGCGCAGGACCTCGAGGACGGCCTCCTCCTCGGCCGCCCCGATGACCGGGCGGGCGAGCGGGACGACGTCGAGGCCGGTGCTCACCGCGCGGGGACCCCGGCGCGGGCGCGGACCATCCCAGCCTCCAGCGAGTCCACCAGCGCGTCCCAGGAGGCCTCGATGACGTTCTCGTGGACGCCGATCGCGCCCCAGGAATCCGTCCCGTCGGAGGCGTCGAGGAGGACGCGCGTGACGGCGCCGGTCGCCTTCCACTCGTCGAGGATGCGGACCTTGTAGTTGACGAGCTTGATCTCGCGCAGTTCGGGATAGAGCGCCCCGATCGCGCCGCGCAGCGCCGAATCGAGCGCGTTGACCGGGCCGTTGCCCTCCGCCGTGTGCACGTGGCGCTCGCCGCCGACCCACACCTTCACGGTGGCTTCGGTCTCCACCCGTCCGTCCGCCCGCTTCTCGGCGATCACCCGCCAGGACTCCAGCCGGAACAGCGGCGCGTACTCCCCCGTCTCGCGGCGGATCAGCAGGTCGAAGGAGCCGTCGGCGGCCTCGAAATGAAAGCCCGCGTGCTCGAGCGCCTTCACGCGCTCGGCCACCCGGGCGGCGCCCGCGTCGTCGAGCGCCACGCCGCGCTCCGCGGCCTGGGAGAGCACGGTGCTGCGGCCGGCCAGCTCGGAGACCAGCAGCGCGCGGTCGTTGCCGACCGCCGCGGGGTCGACGTGCTCGAAGGTGGCCGGGTCGGCCGCCACGCCGGCCACGTGCATCCCACCCTTGTGCGCGAAGGCGCTGCGCCCCACGTAGGGCTGGTCGGGATCGGGGACGAAGTTGAGCAGCTCGTCGACGTAGTGGGCGGTCGCCGTGAGGTGGGCGAGACGGCCGGGCGCCAAGACGTCATAGCCGAGCTTGAGCTGGAGGTTCGGGACGATCGAGGTGAGGTTGGCGTTGCCGCAGCGCTCGCCGTAGCCGTTGAGCGTTCCCTGGACCATCGTCGCCCCGGCCTGCACGGCGGCCAGCGAGTTCGCGACGCCGCACTCGGCGTCGTTGTGGGCGTGGATGGCGACCGGGACGCCGAGCGCGGCGACGACCTCGGCGGTGACCGCGCCGACCTCGTGGGGCAGCGTGGCGCCGTTCGTGTCGCAGAGCGCGACGAAGGACGCACCCGCGCCGGCCGCCGCGCGGGCGCACTCCAGGGCATAGCCCGGGTCGTCGAGCCAGGCGTCGAAGAAGTGCTCGGCGTCGTAGACGACCGTCTTGCCCGCGGCGACCAGGTGGGCGACCGACTCGGCGATCATCGCGAGGTTCTCCTCGCGCGAGACGCGGATGACCTTCTCGAGGTGCAGCCCCCACGTCTTGCCGACCACCGTGCAGGTCGGCGCGAAGCACTCCACGAGGACGCGCAGGCCAGGATCGGCCGCCGCGTCGGTCCCCGCGCGCCGGGTCATCCCGAACGCCGCGATCTCCGCGGAGAAGCTCTCGGCGGCGAGGCGCTCGAAGAGCTCGGCCTCCTTGGGGTTCGACGCGGGGAAGCCGGCCTCGATGACGCCCACGCCGAGCTCGTCGAGGGCGTGCGCGACGCGCAGCTTCTCCTCCGCCGAGAGCGACATGCCCTCGCCCTGCATCCCGTCGCGCAGGGTGCAGTCGTAGGCGACGATGGGCGCTCGGGTCACGCCGTCGCTTTGGAGGGCACCACGTCGAGCCACTCGGCGTAGCGCTCCGAGCGGCCGTTGAGGGCGTCCTCGTACTCGCGCTGGACGACGCGGGTGATCTCCCCCGGCTCGCCGTTCCCGCCCACCGCGTGGTCGTCGACCTCGCGGACCGGGACGAGCTCGGCGGCGGTGCCGCAGATGAAGATCTCGTCGGCCAGGTACAGCTCGGCGCGGGCGATGTCGCGCTCGACGACCTCGTAGCCGAGGTCGCGGGCGATCTGGATGACGGAGCGGCGCGAGATCCCGTCGAGGATCGAGGCGGTCTGCGGCGGGGTGGAGATGACGCCGTCGCGGACCGCGAAGATGTTCTCGCCCGAGCCCTCGCAGACGTGGCCGAGGTGGTCGAGGAGGATGGCCTCCTCGTAGCCCGCCTTGTGGCTCTCGATCTTGGCCAGGATCGAGTTGAGGTACTGGCCGCTGGCCTTGGCTTGCGGGATCAGCGCGTCGGGCCCGATCCGCCGCCAGGAGGAGATCTTCGCGCGCACGCCCTTCTGCTTGGACTCCTCGCCGAGGTAGGCGCCCCACTTCCAGACCGCGATCGCGACGTCGACGCGCGCCTCGAGCGGGAACAGGCCCATCGTCCCGTAGCCGCGGAAGACGAGCGGGCGGATGTAGCACGAGGACAGCCCGTTGCGGGCGATCGTCTCGTGCGTGGCCGCGCGGATCTCCTCACGCGAGAACGGGACGGGCATGTAGTAGAGCTCGCTCGACTTGAACAGCCGCTCGATGTGGTCCTGGTGGCGGAAGATCGCCGTCCCGCGGGGGGTCTCGTAGGCGCGCACGCCCTCGAAGACGCCGGTGCCGTAGTGCAGGCCGTGGGTGAGGACGTGCACCTTCGCCTCGTCCCAGGGCACGATCTCGCCGTTCATCCAGATGAAGTCAGCGGCGTTGTGCACTAGAGCCCTCTTTCGCATTCTCGAGTTCGCCCAGGACGGCCCGCGTGACCTCGGCGGTGCTCGCCGAGCCGCCGAGATCGGCGGTGCGCAGGCCGGCCGCGAGGGCCCGGTCGACGGCCGATTCTACGGCAGCCGCGTCCTCCTCGGACCCCAGTCCGTGGCGGAGCATCAGCGCGGCGGAGAGGATCATCGCCAGCGGGTTGGCGACGCCCTGCCCCGCGATGTCGGGCGCCGACCCGTGCACGGGCTCGAACAGGCCGGGCGTCCCGGACTCCCCCAGCGACGCGCTGGGCAGCATCCCGATCGAGCCGGTGAGCATGGCCGCCTCGTCGGAGAGGATGTCGCCGAACAGGTTCTCGGTGACGATCACGTCGAAGTGGCGCGGCGCGGCGACGAGCTGCATGGCGGCGTTGTCGACGAGCAGGTGCTCGAGCTCGATGTGCGGGAACTCCTCGGCGTGCACCCGCCGGACCACCTCGCGCCACAGCCGGCTGGACTCCATGACGTTGGCCTTGTCGACGCTCGTCACGCGCGAGCGCGCGCTCTGGAATCCCCGCCGCGCGATCCGCTCGATCTCCGCCACGGAGTAGGTGCACGTGTCGTAGGCCGAGTCGCCGTCGCGGCCCGAGGCGCCGAAGTAGATCCCCCCCGTGAGCTCGCGGACCACGAGCAGGTCGGTCCCCTCGATGCGCTCGCGCCGGAGCGGGCTCGCTTCGTAGAGGGCCGGCAACGGGCGGACCGGGCGCAGGTTGGCGAACAGGCCGAGCCCCTTGCGCAGGCCGAGAAGCCCCTGCTCGGGGCGCGGGGCGGCCGGGTCGGTGGTATCCCACTTCGGGCCGCCGACCGCGGCGAGCAGGACCGCGTCGGCGCCCCGGCAGGCGGCGAGCGTGTCGTCGGTGAGCGCGGTGCCGTGGGCGTCGATCGACGCGCCGCCGAAGACGTGCTCCTCGTAGTCGTGGCCGGGAGCGACGGCTTCGAGGACCTCGATCGCCGCGCCGAGGATCTCCGGCCCGATGCCGTCACCGGGCAGGGTGACGATGCGGGCCACGCGCTCAGCCGCCGCGGCCGTGGGGCGCCGTGAGGTCGAGCGCCGGGCCGAGCGGGACGATCGCGGTCGGGTTGATCGACGGATGCGTCGTGTAGTAGTGGCGCTTGATCTCGTCCATGCGGACCGTCTCGGCGATGCCGGGCCGCTGGTAGAGGTCGCGGAGGTAGCCCCACAGGTTCGGGTGGTCGGCGATCCGCGCGATCGAGCACTTGAAGTGGATCGCGTAGACGGTGTCGAAGCGCACGAGCGTGGTGAACAGGCGCCAGTCGGCCTCGGTCGGCTCGGGGCTGCCGGCCAGCCAGCGGCGCTCGCCGAGCAGCGACTCGAGCATCGCCAGGGTCTCGAAGAGGGCGGTGACCTCCTCCTCGTAGACGGCCTGGTCTGTCCCGAAGCCGGCCTTGTAGACGCCGTTGTTGACCGTGTCGTAGATGCGGTCGTTGAGGCGGTCGATCTCCGCGCGGTAGTCGGCGGGATAGAGGTCGGGCGCCCCCTCGCGCGCGTGCTCGCCGAGGAGGCGGACGAGGTCGCCCGACTCGTTGTTGACGATCCGCCCCGCCTGCTTGTCCCACAGCACCGGGACGGAGTAGCGGCCCTCGAAGGACGGGTCCGTCGCGTCGTAGGCCTCCGAGAGGAAGGCGAACCCGTTGACCGGGTCGGTGTACTCGCCGCCGCTGAACGCCCAGCCGCGGTCGTCGCGGTAGGGGTCGACCGGGCTCATCGAGATGACGTCCTCGAGGCCGAGCAGCTTGCGCAGGATGATCGTCCGGTGCGCCCAGGGGCAGGCGTAGCAGACGTAGAGGTGGTAACGGCCGGGCTCGAGGGCGGCCGGGCGGTCGCGGAAGCGCGACTCCTGGCGCTCGAAGCGGCCGTCGGCCGAGGACTCGTTGCCGAGCGAGAACTGCGCCGCAGAGCTCACAGGGAAGTCGTCACCGGCAGCGGGGCCGCCCGGTCCTCGTAGGCGGCGATGGCGTCGGCCTGCCGGAGCGTGACGGCGATGTCGTCGAGCCCCTCGAGCAGCCGGCGCCGCCGCTCGGGCTCGAGCTCGAACGGCACGGCGCGCCCGGCGAAGCGCACCTCGAGCGCCTCGAGGTCGAC
>JALYMV010000371.1 GCA_030773575.1 Actinomycetota bacterium | reverse complement strand
CCATCGTCCTCGCGGCCGGAGCGGCTCGCCCGCCGCGCCTGGCTGGGCTGGAGGGTCGGGTCGGGCGTGGTGACGCCGGGCTGGTTAGCGCCGATCCAGGACGCGCACTCCTTGATGAAGCCGGGGTGCTCCTTCTCCTTCTTCTTGAGCGAGTCGGCGTTCTGGTAGGCCGCGCACTGGTCCTCGAACGCGTTGACCTTGAGGATGTAGCCGTTGTCGTCGAAGGTGTTGATGGCTAGGGCGTTGTCGAAGGGGTACTGCAGGAGCGCCTCGAGGCCCGTGTAGCCCTGGCCACCCGGTGAGCGCGGATCCTTCTCCACCGCGAATTCCCGGTCGTCGAGGTGCTCGAGGATGATCGCCAGGTTGTTGGCCAGCTCGGGCAGGTTGGTCGCGACCTTGGCGAGCTCGGCGACCGTCGCCCCGGCCGAGCGGACCGCCGGGCGGCCGGCGTCGGCGGCCCTGGCCAGGGAGCGGAGGTTGACCTGGCTGGACTCCGAGAACGGCTCGAGGTTGGTGAACAGGCGCTCGAGCTCGCCCGCCGACGCGTTGAGGTCGACCAGCGTCGGGATCTGTGCGTCCGCCGTGCGGCCGAGCTCGGCCATCGTCGGGCGCAGCTCGCGCAGGAAGCCCAGGAGCTTGCGGAAGCCCGCCGCGAGCTCCCGGCGGCGCTCGGCCGACGCCGTCGCGGTCTGCCCCGCCTCCACGACCCAGCGCCCGACATCCTCCTTGTTGTCGGCCAGGTCGCCGATCACCGTGTCGGCGTCGTCGGTGAGCTGCACGATCGTCGCGTTCTGGTCCCCGAGCAGCCTGAGCGTCTTGTTCGTCTCGCGCAGCGCGGGGCTCAGCCGCCGGATCGCCGCGTTGAGGTCCTCGGCGCGGCCGCCGACGCCGGCGCCGAGCTCGTCGAGGATGATCCGCAGGCGCTCCCGATAGGGCCGGCGCAGGACGTTGTTGAGGAGATCGACGGGCACCGTCGACGCGGTGCGCTCGACGGGGATCTTGGAGCCCGGCCGCAGCTCCTTCGGCGCAGTGCCGGGCGCGC
Organism: Actinomycetota bacterium; assembly: GCA_030773575.1. Lineage (GTDB taxonomy): Bacteria > Actinomycetota > Thermoleophilia > Solirubrobacterales > Solirubrobacteraceae > JACCYI01. The sequence goes on along the minus strand of JALYMV010000371.1, from coordinate 3,483 downwards.
AGTCGAGGAAGTACTCGCCGATCAGCGACTGCGGCCGCGACTCGCAGAAGGCGTCCGTGCGCAGCGAGCCGAAGCCGCGCTTGGTGATCTCGAAGTCGACGAGCGCCCGCTTGGTGTCCTCGTCAACGCGCATCTTCTTGATGGTCCCCGCGCGGACGCCGGCGATCTTGAGGTCGCCGCCCTCCACGAGCCCGAAGGCGTTGTCGAGCTCGACCGTGAAGCGGCCGGCGCGATCCGCGTCGCCGCCCGCGCCCGCGGCGACGAGGGCCGCCGCAGCGCTGGCGATGAGGACGAGGGTGACGAGGATCCGCTTCACGCGCGCGTCACCTCCCCGGCAGCAGCTGCTTGGGGTCGCAGGGGAAGTCCTTGGACGGCAGGTACGGGTTGGAGCCGTCCTCGGCGACGTGCTCGCTGCTCCCCGGGCAGCGGTTGCGCTGGTTGAGGCTCGCCGAGGCGGCGAAGGCCTGGCCGCGCAGCTGCGGCGGCACGGGGGTCAGCTGGCCGTTGAGCAACGTGAACGCGCTCGTGTGGGTGCCGACACGCGATGCCGCGCCCAGCGCGTCGTAGACGCCGGTGTGCGAGAAGTCGTCGAACCAGCCGAGCAGGTCGACGCTGTAGGGGCGGATGAAGCCGATCTGCGGCATCGCGGACCCCAGCGCGCGGCTGGCCGCCTTGAAGGCGCCCTCGCGGGTCTTGCCGTTGGCGACCACGTCGCGCGTCGACACGTCGCGCAGGCCGGGCTGGCTGTTCTGCAGCTCGATGAGGTCGTTGCCGGCGCCGGGCGCGCGCACGAGCCGCGACAGGTCGCGGAGCGTCGGACGGGCGTCGCGGGCGAACGGCCGCAGGTCGGCGAGCAGCGGGCGCAGCCGCTTGGCGACCGGCTTGGACTCGCGCACCAGCGGGTCGACGTCGTCGAGCGTGCCGCGGAGGTTGACGAACGTGGTGTTCGCGCGCCGCATGAAGCCGGGCAGGCGGCGGATCGCGTCGGCGAGCGACGCCTTCTCCGAGCCGATGGCCGTCGTGGTGGTGGCGAGGTTGTCGACGAGGCCGGTGAGGTCCTCGCGGCGCTCGGCGATGTCCGTGACGAGCTGCGAGTTGGCGACGATGAAGCGCTCGAGCGCCGGCGTGTCGCGGTTGAGCTCCCGGAACAGGCGGCTCGAGGCGGCCAGCGACGGGTTGAGGTAGGGCAGCGCCTCGTTCATGAGCGTGCTCTGGCCCTCGTACTGGCGCGCGGAGCCCTGGATGACCCCCTGCAGCGCCTTGCGCGTGCGGGCGTCGAAGACGTTGAAGACCTGGTCGAGGTCGACCGCCGAGAGCGTGTTGCCCTGGCCGATCGTGCCGCCGTCGGGGATCGGGGCGGCGCGCTGGGGCGCGAGGCGCAGGTCGACGTAGCGGTTGGCCACGCCGGAGAGCGACGCCTGGCGGACGGTGGCGAGCGTCCCGGCGCGCAGGGGCGCGTACGGCTCGTCGATGCGCATGGTGACCTCGGCCTGGCCGTCCCGGGTCAGCTCGATCTCCTCGACGAGGCCCATCTCCTTGCCCGCGACCTGGACGAGGTTGCCCTTGACGAGCTGCGAGGCGTTCTCGAACCGCGCCTTGACGCGGTACTCCGGCCCGCCGCCGCCCAGCAGGACGACGACCGCGACCGCGGCCCCGATGAGGACTGCTGACAGCGCGGCGGTTCTTGCGACCGCCCGCGAGTTGCGCACCTTCCGAGCTCTCCTCTCCCCAGAGACGTCGTGGGCGGCGGTTGCAGCGGTCCGCCGCCGAAGCGGGTGCGAAAGCTACTCGTCCGTATTCGGACGTGTCAAAGCGGAACCGACGGGCCTGTTCTGGGACAGCGGGCCCGGTCTACCTCGAGCGCATGGCGGCCGCAGAACTGCCCCGGTTCACGTTCCACCCGGACCCGGTCGCGACGGGATCGGGGGAGCAGTCGGATGTGCTCTGCTCGGCCTGCGAGCAGCGGCGCGGGTTCATCTGCACCGACGTACGAGGCAACGGTGCGGGCCGTGCCGCTCCTGCTCGGTCTCGCGGACTGGCGCGAGCATCCGGACCGCGCCCAGGCGCTCTTGATGCTCCGGGAAGTCCGGGCAGCGGAGCGGGCTCCGTCTGTGGCCACGACGAGAACGAAGAGCTCGTCAGCGACGGGGACGTGCGGCAGCGTCTGTACCCGGCGCTGCGCTCGGTGCTCAGCACCGGGCAGCGCGACTGCTCGACCGGTTGCCGAGCGAGCCGGCTGCTGTGCGGCGGGCGTTGCTCTGGCCCCTCTCCGTGCTTCCTGACATGCGCGCGGATCACGACGCGTTGATCACCGAGACGCTCCCCGGGCAGCACCGGCGCGCATGGGACCTGGAGCTGGCGGACTCGGCCGACTCGCAGGAGGACGCGGACGCCGTCCTCGCCCTGGAGGACTGGATACATGACGGAGACGAGGCCTGACTTCGGGTTGGAGATCAGTGCCCGGGGTGGGACTCGAACCCACATGCCCTCGCGGGCGGCCGGGTTTAAGCCGGCAGCGTCTGACCAGTTCCGCCACCCGGGCGCGGGCCGCCAATCGTACGCCGCGCGGCGGCCGCACTACCCTGGAGAGGAAGCAACTTCGGGGCCCCTCAGGGGTTCGAACCGGCGGCACCCCCTTCACGCGTGGAAGTCTCAGCTCTCAAGCCAGCCGGCGTCGCCGGCATTCACGGGCGCTCGCCCCTGCTGCGCCTGCAGTCGGACGAGCGCCTCGTCGCGCTGATTCGGCGCGGGAACCACCACGCCTTCGAGGCCCTGGTCGCCCGCTACGAGTCGCGGCTGCTGGCGTTCTGCCGCCACATGCTCTCCTCCAAGGAGGACGCCGAGGACGTTCTGCAGGAGGTCTTCGCGGCCGCCTTCAACGCGATGCTCGCCGACGAGCGCCACATCAACGTGCGGCCGTGGCTGTACCGGATCGCGCGCAACCGCTCGCTCAACCACCTGCGCCGGGCGACCGCGGTCGGTGTCGACTCGATGGACGTCCATCTCTCCGAGGGCGGGCTGACCACGGCGGACAAGGTCCACCGGCGCGAGGAGTTCCGCCTCCTGATCTCCGACGTCCAGGACCTGCCCGAGACGCAGCGCACCGCCCTGCTGCTGCGCGAGATCGATGCGCTCTCCTACGACCAGATCGCCGAGGCGATGGAGACCACCGTCCCCTCGGTGAAGTCGCTGCTCGTGCGCGCCCGCGTCTCGCTCGCCGAGGCCGCCGAGGCGCGCCAGCTCTCATGTGACGAGGTGCGCATCGAGCTCGGCGAGGTCGCCGAGGGGCTCACGCGCACGAGCGCGCCGGTGCGCCGCCACCTGCGCACCTGCGACCGCTGCCAGCACTTCCGCAAGCAGCTGCGCCACACGAACAAGGCGCTGGCGGCGATCTTCCCGGTCGGCCCGCTGCTGCTCGCCAAGAAGCTCCTGCTCGCCGAGCTCGGTACGTCGGCGGCCGCCGGCAGCAGCGCTGCGGCGGCC
>JALYMV010000370.1 GCA_030773575.1 Actinomycetota bacterium | reverse complement strand
GGGCCGCTGCGCCGGGTGCGGGTGACCCTCCTGCGGGTCCGCGGCGGCAGGCGGGCCGTCCTCGGCCGCCGGTCGATCGCGCGCATCGACGGCCGCCGCACCGTCGTCTTCAAGCTGAAGCGGGCGCCGCGCGGGGGGCGGCTGCGCGTCGTCACGCGCGCCGCTCAGGCCGGCTGACCCTACAATCGCTGCATGGCCACCGAGGAGAGGGCGCGCACCGACGCCGAGCGCTGGTACGCCGAGCGCTACGCCGCGACACCGGAGCGGCCCGTGCCGTTCACCACGTTGAGCGGCGAGCCGATCCGCCCGCTCTACACCGAGGAGGACCTGCCGGCGGACCCGGGCGCCTCGATCGGGCTGCCGGGTGAGTATCCGTACACGCGCGGCGTGTACCCGAGCATGTACCGCGGCCGCCTGTGGACGATCCGCCAGTTCGCCGGGTTCGGCACGGCGGAGGAGACCAACGCGCGTTTCCGCTACCTGCTCGACCACGGCCAGACCGGTCTCTCGACCGCGTTCGACATGCCGTCGCTTATGGGCCACGACTCCGATCACTTCCGCTCGGAGGGGGAGGTGGGCCGCGAGGGCGTCGCCGTCGACACGCTCGACGACATGGAGACGCTGTTCTCCGGGATCCCGCTCGGCGACGTCTCGGTCTCGATGACGATCAACGCGCCGGCGCCGATCATGCTCGCCTTCTACGTCGTGGCCGCCGAGCGCCAGGGCGTCGGTCCCGAGCGCCTCGCGGGGACGATCCAGACCGACATCCTCAAGGAGTACATCGCCCAGAAGGAGTGGTGCTTCCCCGTCGACCCGGCGATGCGCCTGGTCACCGACATGGTCGAGTGGTGTGCGCACAACATGCCGCGCTGGCACCCGATCTCGATCTCGGGCTACCACATCCGCGAGGCGGGGGCGACCGCCGGGCAGGAGCTCGCCTTCACGCTCAAGGACGGCCTCACCTACGTCGAGCACGCCGTCGCGCGCGGCCTCGACGTCGACGCGTTCGCGCCGCGGCTGTCGTTCTTCTTCAACGCGCAGATCGACTTCTTCGAGGAGATCGCCAAGTACCGAGCCGCCCGCCGGATCTGGGCGCGCGAGCTGCGTGAGACCTTCGGCGCCAAGGACCCGCGCTCTCTGCTCATGCGCTTCCACACGCAGACGGCCGGCGTGTCGCTGACCGCCCAGCAGCCCCTCAACAACATCGTCCGCACGGCGATCGAGGCGCTCGCCGGCGTGCTCGGCGGCACCCAGTCGCTGCACACGAACTCCTACGACGAGGCGCTCGCCCTGCCGACCGAGGAGGCCGTGCGCATCGCGGTTCGCACCCAGCAGATCATCGCCCACGAGACCGGCGTGGCCAACACGATCGACCCGCTCGGCGGGTCCTACTTCGTCGAGGCGCTCACGGACGAGATGGAGCGCCAGGCCTACGACTACTTCGCCAAGATCGACGAGCTCGGCGGCATGGTCGAGGCGGTCAAGCGCAACTACCCCCAGCGCGAGATCGCCGACGCCGCCTTCCAGCTGCAGACGGAGTACGACTCGCGCGAGCGCATCCTCGTCGGGGTCAACGACTTCACCGAGGGCGGCGAGGGCCAGATCGAGACGCTCCGGATCGACCCGGCGCTCGAGCGCAAGCAGATCGACCGCGTCAAGGCGGTCAAGGCGCGGCGCGCGAGCGCGGACGTCGAGCGCGAGCTCGCCGCACTCAAGCAGGCCGCCGCGCACGAGGACCGCAACCTGATGCCGCACCTCCTCGAGTGCGCGCGCGCCCACGCGTCGGAGGGCGAGATCGTCGAGGCCCTCCAGGAGGTCTTCGGGACCTACACGGAGAGCCCCGTCTTCTGACGGGGCCGCCTCCGGGCGGGCGCGCCCGCGGGGGCGAGCTCGGCGATCGACGCCTCGAGCGCGGCCGGCAGCTCGGAGACCTCGGGCAGCGCGCCCGGGTCGGCGTAGCCCGAGAAGCACAGGGTGCCGGCCAGGGAGAACATCCCGATCGACAGCGCGTGCCCCTCCGAGAGCGGGATGACGGGCAGCGCCTCCACGCATTCCGCCCCGAGGAGGTAGACCGGGAAGCGCGGCCCGGGCACGTTGGAGACGACGAGGTTGTACATCCGGGGGGAGGACATGACCTTCGCGGCCTGCGCTTGGACGGGGCCCGGCAGCATCCCGAGCGCCCCCAGCAGCGCCTCTCCGCCGCCGGCGTGGCCGCCGGCCTTGAACGCCTGCGTGGCCTCGTGGACCGCCGCGAGCCGCTCGCCCGGGTCCGCCAGGTGCACGGGCAGCTCGACGAAGACGAAGGCGATCTGGTTGCCGGGGTCCGCCGCGCCCTCACCCGCGCGGCGCGAGACGGGGACCATGATCTTCAGCCGGTCCGCCGGCCGGCCGCCTGAGAGCGCCAGCCGCCGCAGCGCGCCCGCCACCACGGCGAGCGCCACGTCGTTGAGCGAGACCGCGCGGACCCGCTTGATCTCGAGCACGCGGTCGATCGGGACGGCGTGGCCCACGAGCGTCCGCCGCGGTCCGATCGGCCCGTTGAGAAAGCAGGCCGGGGCCGAGGGCAGGACGTCCTCGCCCACCGTGCGGGCGATCCCGGCCGCCGTCTCGGCCAGGCGGGTCCGCCCGGCGGCCGAGGCGCCGAGCCGCGCGAGCCGGCCCGCGGCGCGCCACGGCTCCGTCCCCGCGCGTGCCACCGCGG
>JALYMV010000369.1 GCA_030773575.1 Actinomycetota bacterium | reverse complement strand
CGCTGACGCGGGCCACGGCGGCGGCGGCGGCGGCGCTCACGCGGCCACCTTCCCGCGGCGGTGGACGGAGAGGGCGATCTCGTCGAGCTCGATCTGCGCGATGCGCCGGCACTCGGCGTCGTGCTCGGCCCGCTTGCGGCGCTCCAGGCGCTCGATGATCTCGCGCTCGCGGGCGGCGGCGGCCAGCGCCACGCGGCGGGCCTCCACCTCGGCGTCGCGGCGGTCGAGGTCGAGCTCGGCCGCCTGGCGCTCGCGCTCAGTGCGCTCGGCGAACGCCTGGGCGGCGATCAGGTCATGGGCGGTCGCCCCGCGCATGGCGGTCCCGAGGGTCGCCTGCCGGGCGGCCTGGGCGGCGGCGACGGCGTCGTTGAGCAGCGCCTCGCCGCGCAGGCGATGGCTCAGCCCGCGGGCGAGCTCCTCTTGCGCCTGCTCCTCGGCACGCTCGCGCAACGACCGCACGCGCTCGAGCCGGAAGCTGAAGGACGGATGCTCCACGTGCTCAGTGATCGGCCGCGGGCGACGAGACTTGAGCGTCCCATCCCGCCTCGATCGCCTCGAGGCGCACGGCCCACTCGCCGTCGACCACGATCAGCCGCGCCGAGGCGAAGCGGCGGCCGTTCACGTAGACGTCGACGGGATCCTGCGGGGCGCGGTCGAGGTCGACGATCGCGCCCGCGGGCAGGTCGACGGCGCCGGCCAGCGGCATCCGCGCGCGGCCGAGCTCGGCGTGCAGCCGCAGCTCGACGTCGAGCAGGGCGTCCTGGAGGCTCACAGCGGCCGCTCCACCGGCGCCGTGACCTGGACGGCGCGCGCGGCGCCGTTGCGCCCGGGCTTGGCGGTGCAGACCGCGACGTCGTCGACGCAGAGCAGCGCGCCGGCCGCCGCGGGGCGCCCGAGGCGGATCACGTCGCCGGGGCCGAGGCGCAGCACCTCGGAGGCGCTGATGCCGATCGCGCCGACCTCCGCGCGCAGCGTGACGTCGACCGCGCCGACCGCCCGCTGCATGGTCTGCGGGGCCTCGGGGTCGAGCTCGTCCTGGCGAAAGGCGTTGCGGTCGAGCGACGGCAGCACCGCGGCGAGCGCCGGGTGCGGCAGGACGACGGTGAACGGCGAGGCGAGGCGGCCGAGGGTCGCCGTCAGGTTGACCAGGAGCGTCGGCTCGCTCGGCGGGACGAGCTCCACCCCCGTCGGCGACGTCTCGAGCCGGGCGATGCGCAGCGAGAGGCCGGCCATCTCGGTCCACGCGGTCGACATGCTCTCCACGAGCGAGCCCAGCGCACAGCCGACGACGGACAGCTCGAGGTCGGTGAGGGTGACGGGGGCGTCGGAGCGAAGGTCCTCGCCGCCGAGCAGCCGGTTGACGAAGGCGTGGGCGATGGCCATGTCGCAGATGAGCGCGACCTGGGTGCCGATGGGGTCGACGTCGAGCACCGTCACGAGCGCGTCGCGCGGGCCGCCCTGGTCCATCGCGACGGCGTAGGGCAGCTGGTCCGTGCCGAGCAGGGCCATCGCGAACTCGTCGCGCAGCTCCGCGCTCAGGCGCGAGGAGACCGAGCGGCAGAAGGTCTCGTGCGCCCGCTCGAGCTGGCGGATCTGGTCGCGCGTGAACTTCGACGGCCGGCGGAAGTCGAGCTCGCGGACCTTGGGCTGGCGGGCGGGTGTGGGGCTGAGCGCCGGCGTGGGCGCGATGAAGGGGGCGGCCATCTCCACTGGGTGAATCGGCGGGCGGGGGCGGAGCTTGAGCCCTCCGGCGCGCTGCCTTGCGCTTGCGATGAGTTTCTCCCGCCGCGATGGTCTACTTGGGCAACGACCCCCGCGCACGACAGGAGGCCCGCATGCCGCAGAAGATCGTCACGAACCTCTGGTTCGACACCCAGGCCGAGGAGGCCGCGGAGTTCTACGTCTCCGTCTTCGGGGGCGACTCGCGGATCGTCGGCGTCACCCGCTACCCCGAGGGCGCGCCGGGGCCGGCCGGCACGGTGATGACCGTGGAGTGGGAGGTGGCCGGCCAGCGCTTCGTCGGCATCAACGGCGGCCCGCAGTTCACCTTCGACGAGGCGATCTCCCTCGCGATCGCCTGCGAGGACCAGGCGGAGGTCGACCACTATTGGGAGCGGCTCACCGACGGCGGCGAGGAGAGCCGGTGCGGCTGGCTCAAGGACCGCTACGGGCTCTCGTGGCAGGTGGTCCCGGCCGGGATGGAGGAGATCCTCAACGACCCGGACCCGCCACGTGGCCGGCGGGCGATGCAGGCCATGCTCGGCATGCGCAAGCTCGACGTCGCGGAGCTGCGGCGCGCGGCTGACGGGGTGCCGGCGGGCTAGCTTCCTGCGCTTGGCCGGTCTCCGCCGGCCACTACCGCAGCACACCCGCGTCCGCCCCTTCGCGTTCACCCGCGCGAGGTCGCGCAGGGTGCCCGAGAGCGCGATGCGCGTCCGGCGCCCGCGGCGCAGGAGGCGGCGGCCGTCGCGGGTCAGGTAGACGGAGACCCGCTGGCGCGCGGAGCTCCACGCGGGCGCCCGACGCCCGCGCGGCGACCACGGCGCCCGGCACGGCGACGGAGCCTCCGGGACGGACCACGGCCGAGCCGCCGACGAACCCGGATTGCCCGAGGGAGAGTGCCTTGACGGTCCCGCGCCGGACCGGCCCGTTGGCGAGCCCGCCGCCGAAGGTCAGCGGCGCGACGACGGCGCGCGCGATCGCCCCCCGGCGTCCACGCGGGCGACCAGCAGCTCGATCAGCCCCGACGACCTGGGGCCGAAGCCCGACGGCGACGCGGTCCTCGTCGACCGAGAAGGTCACGCGGCCGGGGGCGATCGCGGCGAGCGCGGAGCCGCCGCGGCGAGGCCGAAGGTTCCGCGCCGCTCAGGCCGGCAGGTGCAGCGGCGGGATCGCCGAGTGCAGCGGC
>JALYMV010000368.1 GCA_030773575.1 Actinomycetota bacterium | reverse complement strand
GGTCGTGATCAGCCGCCCTTCTGAATGCAGGCCGACGGGGTGATCCGCTCGTCGCTCGTCTCGATCTTCATGCTGCACCTCCCTTCAACGCTCGGCGCGCTGGTCGCGCGCGATGTAGAGGGCCTTGGTGTGCTCTTGCTCGTCAAGCGGCTGGACGAGCTGTGCGTCGAATCCATGGCCGTAGAGCCCCAGGAGCTCCAGTCCGGCGACTGCAAGCGCCGACACGACGCTCGCGGGTGGATGATGATGTTGGCGCACGGTTGCGTGCTGCTGCCAGTCGCCCGCCGGCGTTCGGCGAAACGCCTCTAGGTCCGCGACCGCCTCCTGGCCGGGTCGCCAGAGCGCCGAGTCGACGCGCCCGCGCCAGACGGCCACGCCGTCGGGCAGATCACAATCCTCGGTGGCGGCGAAGAACGAGCGGTAGGTCAGCTCGGTGTTGCAGTCGAACACGAGAACGCCGTTCGGTGACAGGTTGCGCCGGAGGCCGTCGAGAGCGACAACGAGATCGTCACCTTCAACGTGATTGAGCACGTCGTCGAGCGCCAGCACGAGGTCGCACGGGCCGAGGTCAGGAAGCGCTCGAACATCGGCCTGATGGAGAGCGACGTCTTCGGCCGACACCTTCTCCGCCGCTCGGGCCAGCATCTCCAGCGAAAGGTCGCAAGCAACCACGCTCCATCCCTGGCCGACGAACGGCAGGAAGCTCTTGCCCGTGCCGCAGCCAACGTCCAGCAGCCGCTTGCCGCTAAGTCCATGCCGCCTTGCCGCGGCAAGAATGGCGCCGGTCCAGAGCTCGTAGTCGTGATGAGCCGTGAAGTCGTCGTAGAACGGGGCGACCGCGTCGTAGGACTGCGCGGCGTTCGCGGTGTCGACAGTGGAGGTCATGAACACAAGACCTCCTGCGCATACAAGACCGTTTCAACGAACGAGCGGAATGGTCGTCGGGCGTTCTGGGAGCGACGCGAGCCTCGACTGGGCCGAGGCGGGATCGCTCTGTCTGGAGGTGGCGAAACGTCATTCGGCTTCTGCCGCCGACGCACAGGACGCGGCCCAGGAGGCCCTGCTGCGGGCGTGGCGCGCGGCCGAACGTTGCAGATCCGCGCTCGATCCGGGCGCCTACGTCGCGGCGATCGCGCGCAACGAAGCGCTTCGGCTGCTCGATCGTCGCGCCCGCCTAGCTGAAGTTCCGATGGACTACGAGCAGGAGCGGACGGCGGAGGACCGGAGCTTGCATTCGGTCGACCAACGGTCGGGTCTTGCTGGAGCTCTGGCGCACCTCAGCGAGCACGAGAGGCAGCTGCTGTTTCTCCGCTACGTCGAGGACCTGACGCAGCCCAGGATTGCTCGGACGCTCGGTATCCCCGAGGGGACCGTTAAGGTGCAGTTGCATCGTGCCCGCCGCAAGCTCCGCCAGATCGTCGAAGCACCGCCCGAAGGATGGTGAGGAAGACCGCGAGTCGAAGCTGCTCGCCGCGCTGGCCCACCCGCTCCGCCAGCAGATACTCCACGTCTTCGTCGGCCGGGTGATCAGCCCGGCCGATGTCGCACAGGAGCTCGGCGCCAAGCTGGGAGACGTCGGCTACCACGTGCGCGTTCTGCGGGATGCCGGCGCCTTGGAGCTGGTCCGCACCGAACAGCGGCGCGGAGCTGTCAAGCACTACTACCGGGCTACCGCACGGCCGATGCTCAGTGATGAGCAGTGGAGACGTCTGCCGGTGGGCACGCGGCGCCAGCTGTTCGGTCACACGCTCGACGAGCTCTGGCGGCACGTCGCGCAGGCCGGTAAGCACGGAGGTTTCGACCACCCAGAAGCCCACGTCTCCTGGACACCCCTCGAGCTCGACGAGAAGGGTTTCGCGGCGATGGTCTCTCTCCTGGAGCAGACACTCAACAAGGCGATGGACATCCACACGGCGTCGCTTGAGCGACAGAGCAGGCGCTCGACCCCCGCACCCCGGATCCGCACTGAGATGGCGCTGCTGCACTTTCACCGTGGCGCAGACGCGGCAAGCAAGAGCGCTTGAGTCGCGCTTGGGGCGGCTCGATCGGCCCTTCAGGTCATCGCCGCTCGAACGGCCCACAACGTCCGGCCCCTGCTGTGCTCGCTGCTTGACCAAGGCCCACGCTCGCCTCGCCGATCTGGGCGATCTGGACGTCGGAGGGCCGGGAACGTCGTTGTGGGTGTGCACGCGTAGAGCTGGCCGGGGGCGGGAGCGGTCGAGGAGTCGGAAGCCGGTCCGGACGCCGAACACGTCGGAGTCGTTGGCGCCGTCGTCGATGTCGCGGCGATCGGCGCGCCGGTGCGCAGGTGGACGAGGCCGGCGCTCGTGCCGTAGGCGACCCGCTGGACCGAGGGGCCCGCCCGCAGCGGTGATGATCGGGGGTCACGCTCTGCGCGGCGGCGGTGAGCGCGTGGGAGAAGGTCCACCGGCATCGCCCCCTCGTCGAGGGGGCTGGAGGCCGCTGCGGCCGACGTCGCCGCCGAAGTAGGGCCAAGGCGCCGCGCCGACGGTCGCCGGTCAGGGCAAGGATGGTGTGGGCGGCGAGCACGCCGAGGATCCGGGGGCTCATGCAGTCCTCGGTCGCGCGGACTTGGATTAGCCGCCCCCTTCCGGAGCGACTTCACCGCGTCGCGCACGAGCGGGACACAGACGGCGAGCCAGCCGAGGATTCCGCGAGCGACGCGGGGCGGGTCGAGCGATGGCTTGCCAGCCGGCCGCCCGCGAGCCTAGCCGCTACAAGCCGATGCGCGGCGCGCGATCGAGATGAGCTGTTCCGGACGTTAGCCGCCGCGGGGCCGCGAGGCCGAGAGAGACCTGCTCGGCGACGGCGACACCGGACCCGCGCCGTTAGCTGCCATCGATGCAGGGCTGGCGCGCGGGAACGGTCCCGCCCGGCTTGGCGAACGCATCGAGCCGCACCCGTACCTTGTCGGCCACTTGCCCGCCGCGCTGGATGGGGCGCCCGTCGATCTTAAGGTCGCCGACGACGTAGGGCTTGTCGGGCGGCACGGCGAAGCTCGCGCGCACAGCGTGCTCCTTGCTCCCGCGTTCGATGTGCCAGAACTCGATCGCGTCCGTGCCGTCGGGCGTGACGATGCCCGCCGACTGCAGTCCGTCGAGGTAGAGCCCCATGGGGTCTTTGAGCGTCACGCGTAGACCCTCGGCCACGGCGTCGTTGACCACCTGCGCGATCTGGGGATCGCTGTTTCGGAGCGGCGCTCCGAGCTCAGAGCACTTGACGAGCTGGTGGCGGTCAAGGACCGGCTGCCCTTCGCGATCGTGGCGCAGTACCGTGGCCTCACGGGCGAGCCTGATCGCCGCGTCGAGGAAGTTGCTGCCGTGGAGCAGGTGGATCGGCCGCGCGGGCACCGAGCGACCGTCCGGGCTGACGACGTCGTTCCAGCGGTTCTGGGGGAGGTACCGGCCGTCGCGAAACAGATCGTCCGGCTCGACTTCCGCGCTGGCGAGGTCGCGGTACAGCGCCAGCAGCAGGTCGGGATCCGTCGCGGCGATGTGCTCCCAGTACTCGGGCACCTCAGTGGTGAAAGTAACTCGGACAATCTTTTTGTCGCCATCGCGCTCGACGCCCCACTCGCAATACTCGTCGTGACCGAGACCGTCTGGCCGTGATCGCGAACTGTCAGCGATGTCCCAGCGCCGCGCGCCGAGCCCGTGCAGTGAGATAAGGGTCGCGGGGAACGCGCTCCAAACGATCGCCACGGGGAGGAGTCCCTCAGGGGTGTCCTCGGCGGTGGGGTCGTAGTAGTGCCCGAACTCGGCCGCCGAAGCGGCGACGATCGCCGCGTTGCGCTCATGCCACAACTCAAGCGACTCAGGCGAGAGCTCGGCCAGATGGGCGGGCGCGGCGAAACGGTTCAAGACCGGCATCCTTCAGACCTCCTCGACGCGCGCGCCGACGGTCATCTGTCGCTCCGCGGACGGGATGTCAGTGGTGGCAAAGAGAAGGTCGAACTCTCCGGCGATCGGCATCGAACGCGTCCGTTGGCGTCGCGACTCGGCGAGCAGCACAAATGGGTCAAACCCCTCTTGGCTCGCGAGCCGCTCGCTGATCGCCGCGTAGTAGGGCACAAGCAGCGCGTCGTAGGCCTCGAAGAACGGCTCGCCGACGTCCCAGCGGGCGAGGAACTCTTGCTCGGCTGAGCCGTCCTCGCTCGCGGCCGGGGCGCGGCGAATCTCGTCCACGACCCGCTCGGCGAAACCTTCCGAGTCGTCGGCAAACGGCTCGTCGGGCACGTGATCGAGGAGCCCCCGGCGCCGCGACGAGTAAACCGGGTTGGGAAAGTCGACCATGAGGAACGCGGCGACGAGCCGCCGCGTCAGAATCCCGCGTTCGATCGCCTGCCGCAGCGTGTCGACGTCCTCGAAGGCGCGCTCTGGAACGGCGAACGCGAAGTGGGTGTCGCCGGCTCGACGGAACCCGCCACGTTCCTGCAGCCGGAAGCCAAAGCGGTCGAGCGCGTCACGGTAGAACGCTGAGTCCACGGCCGGCGGCTCAAGCGCAGCGAGCTTGGGAGCGTCGTCGGGCAGCGGCGGCTCGCCCGGCTGCCGGACGACGCTCACCATCTCAAGCCCCACGGCGTCAACGAAGAAGGTCTCGGGCAGCAGCAACTGCTTGGCCGCGCCGGAGTGGGCGGCGCTGCTCTCGATCGATGACGTGATCAGGTTCACCGTCGGAGTGTCGAGCAGCTGCTCGAGGATCCGCCTTGGCGTCTCCTGGGCGCGACCCTCCACGAGCGCGTCCATGCGCGATCGGGTCCAGCGCCCGATCGCCGGCTTGACGACGTCGTCCTCAAAGGTGTAGGCGCCGCCGGCGTCGAGTTGGTCGATCCACGGGTGGTCGCGCAGACCCGCATCGTCAAGGATCGCCGGCACAACCCGCGCTTTCGGCGAATGCCAGTGGACCCACGGGGAGCGCAACTCCTTCATGAGCAAGTGACCCGCCTTGTGGCTCTCGAACGGTCCGTTATCGCGCGTCGGCGCGGTCAGGGCGTGGCGGGAGTTGCCGGCGAACGCCCAGGCGGTGCTGCGGTCGACGGTGCGGTAGTAGTTGAACCCGCCGGTGCGATGGTCCCAAGCCATCAGCTCGACAGTGCCCGCAGCGGAGTTGAAGGCGCTCATGATGATGTCGGGCCCGTCCGGACCGTGGCCGCAGGTGACGAGGAAGCGCAAGCTGCGCGGCACCGCCGTCTCGCCCTCCTTGCGCAGCAACTGGCCGTCTTCCCCTACAAGGAAGAAGCGCTGGAGCAGCAGGGGATCGCCGGCCGGCGCCGCCGCGGTGATCGCTGCCAGCACCGCCTCGGCCGTCCGTGGCAGCGACGCCTGCCTGAGGACGAGCTCCGCGAATCGGTCACCGAGACTGGCGTCGATCGTCTCGGCATCGAGCGGAACCGGGCCGTCGTCGTCGCCGAGCACAAAGCGGAAGACCCGGTCGTCGGGCAGCCCTTGCGACTCCGTCTCGAGGAACTCGCAAGGCCGATGGGCCGCATCGACTTCCGCCATCACTGACCTCCAGAGCGTTGTGCCAGCAACCTAGCGAGCAGCTAACAGTTGCACAACCCGTGTGCGATAAGTGTCGGACACGGTTGCACCCGTCGCCAGATGTCACGCGACCCTCTCAAGCGTAAGGGCGACTCTGGGGTCACGAGGTCGCGAGCCTGCCGGATAGTGACGGCACCCGACACTCGACGGCGAAGCCACCCGTCGCGCGCCCGTCAGCAGGATCGACAGCGCGATCCGCGTCACCGGAATGGCATACGGCTACCGGACGCAAGCCCTGGAGGGCCTCCTCAGAGCCGCCTGAGACTCGTCCGAGGGCGGGGGCGGATCGCGGTCTTCGGCGTCTGCACGACCACTTGGTCCTCGGGCGACCGAGCCTCCAGGGGGCGAGCGCGACCCAGGTCTCTGGCAGCCAAGATCTCTTGTTAGGGAACGCGTGCGATGCCGCAGCCGTTCTGGGATGTGCGGCCGCCAGTGGCAGATAGCCCCCGCCTCGAGCCCGTCCGGTCCGAGGACGGCCCTAACGTATCGGTCACAGGTCGGCGCGCAGCGCGAGGGCGGACTCGAACAGGTCCGCCCCCGGGAACGGGCGGGCGTGCGGCGGAACGGCGTAAAGCCCGCCCGCCGCGAGGCTGATGAAGCGGAGTGCGGACGGCTCTCCGGGGCCGCGGTCGTGTCGTCCCCCGAAGTTCACGTCGCCGAGCCAGCCTGGTAAGTGCAGCAGGTGTTGTAGCGCCGCGAGGTCGCGCTGGAAGCTGACGAAGTTCAGCCCCGGCCGCGGGCCGTCGGGCCCGGCGTCGTCGAGGAAATCGTAACCTTGGCGGAAGATGCGGTGCGACGCCGGAGCGTAAGGTGAGGCCCGGCTCTGGTTGGCGCGATGCACGTGGCTAGCCTCGAGAACAGGGTCGGTGGTCTGCGGCGGGTCGATGAAGTCGCCGCCGCCCACCGGCCGCAGGCTTTGCGCGTCACGCTCGACCGCGACGAGCGCAGAGCCGGTCAGCTTCTCCCGGCCGACGAGTAGCTCTTGGTCGGTGCGCGACAGGCGCCGCCATGCCGCCAGGTCGATGGGCAGCCGCAGGAAAGCCATGTAAGTGCCGCCGCCCATCCACGGCGGGTGGGGCGGCGCGACCAATGCCGCCCGGCGCTGATCAGCGGCGAGGTTGCTGATGCCGTCGTGGAAATCGAGCCAGCCGCGGCGGTCGATGCGCCCGAAGCCGTCGAAGGTGGCGACGACCTCGACCGGCAGGTCGTGGTCGCTGATCAGCTTGACCACCTCGACGGCCGCGATGCTGACTGCGGCTCCCTGGCTGGCGGTCAGCTGCAGCGCGATGTCGGCGTCGCCGCGGTTGACGCCCGGCTCGGTCCACGGCAGCTCGGGCAACTCGCCGAGCCGCGCCAAGTACTCTGGACGCTCGGCGTCGGTGAGCGGTGGCTGGTGAGCGTACGGGTCAAACAACCGCGCGCCGTAGCCGACCAAGGTGGTGAGCCCCTGGAACTGGCGAGCGCTCAGAAGCGCTTCGTCGGGCGGCAGGCCGGGCAGGTCGCGCCGATCGCCAGCGGCCAGCCGCTCGAGCATATCGAGAATCTCGGCGAGCGCCCGGGCGACGCCAACGCCCGTAGCGGCCGCGGCGGCGTTGAGCAGGAGGAGCCGAAACGCGGGCGGCGGGCGCTCGCCGGGCCGGAAGTGGATCCCCTGCTGCAGGCGCTCACCGTTCACGTTGCGCCCGCCAGATCTTGGGCGGCGCGCAGGATGTCGGTGCAATTGTGGCGGCCTCCGGCGCAAGCGGCGGGCGCGACCGGCTCGCGGCGGCCGGTGTCAACGGCCCCAGCCGGACTGACCCGGAGGTGCAGGACGAGCTGCGCCAGTTCGGCAACCTGGGCGCCGAAACGCAGCTGTTGACCGGTGGCGCTGTCAACCAAGTCACCCACGACCAGGTCCTCGCCGACGGGGGCTTCCACGGTCAGGCGCTGGAAGCGCGGCGCCACGCCGCGGCTGAACCGAAACCACTCGCGCGAGACGGCTCCGCCGTCCGGGCGGCGCAGCCGCGTACGCTCCACGCCTTCGATATAGATGCCTGGCGAGTCGTCAAAGCCGATCAGGCGGCCCTCCCACGCCAGGCGGCCGACGCGCTCGGCAATCAGCGGGTCGCTGGCGCGACCCAGCTGGGCGGCTTTCGGGAAGAGCGCGATCGCCTCAGCGGCCGTCGGGCAGCGCGTGCGGCCGCTGCGCCTGTCGGTCACCTCACGCGCGACGCCTGCAGCGGCCGCTAGGGCGACCATCGCCTGCAGCGTGTTCGTCGGCTGCACCATGCAGCAGATCGCGCGTTCGCCAGTGTTGTACGGGCTGGACGCTCCGTCGTCGAGCATCTGTGCCGCGAACGCCTCCTCGCGTCGCTCTGGCGTGGTCTCGCGTGCAAACGGGTCCACCTCGCCGTAGACGGTGCGAGGATCGATACCCGGCTCGCACGCGAGCTCCGCGACCGCATCGAGCAGCGCCTGCGGCGCGTAACCGGCTAGGACCCGCCAGTACTCGGGTAGCTCGGTCGTCAGCTCGACGCGAAGGATGCGCCCGTCGCGGGCGCGTACGACACGCCACTCGAGAT
>JALYMV010000367.1 GCA_030773575.1 Actinomycetota bacterium | reverse complement strand
GCCCCGGCCACCGACGCGCCCGGTGGCACCATGGCGCGGACCCGGGCGGCCGCGTCGGCGGCCCCGCCGTCCGGGCACTCGATCCACTCAGCCTGCACGCAGCCGCCGGACCACGTCGTCGATCGCCGCCGCCTTGAGCTTGTGGGCGACCGGGTTGGCGATCAGCCGCGCGGTCGCCACCGAGATCTCCTCGCGCACGACGAGCCCGTTCTCGCGCAGCGTCGTCCCCGTCGCGGTCAGGTCGACGATGCCGTCGACGAGGCCCGTGAGCGGCGCGAGCTCCACGGAGCCCTTGACCTCGACGATCTCCGCCTGACGGCCCGTGCGCTCGAAGTGGCGCGAGGCGATCCGCGGGTACTTCGTCGCGATCCGCATCTTGCCCAGGCGCCGCAACGCCTCCTGCGCGGGATCCGGGCCGTCGACGGTCGCCATCACCATCAGGCAGCGGCCGAAGCCGAGGTCGAGCAGCTCGTAGACGTCGCGCTCGGACTGCTCCATGAGCACATCCTTGCCGGTGAAGCCGATGTCGGCGGCGCCGGCCTCGACGTAGGTCGGGACGTCGGAGGGCCGCATGGTGACGATCCCCACGTCCTCGAAGAGCAGCTTGCGGTCGTTGGCGCGGACCTCGGAGGTGTCGATCCCGAGGCCGTCGAGGGCGTCGAGCGTCTCGCGGAAGAGCGCGCCGCGCGGGACCGCGATGGTCAGCGCCGGCCCGGCCGGGCCGCTCACCGGCCCCGCTCCCCGACGAGCGCGATGTGCATCCGCTCGACGTCGAGCGCCCAGCCGACCGCGGGCAGCTCGCGCCCGAAGCGCCCCAGCAGGTCGTCGTAGCGCCCGCCGCCGCCGATCGGCGCGCCGAGCGCCTGGTCGTAGACCTCGAAGATCGCGCCCGAGTAGTAGCCCAGGGGCCGCGACAGGCCCAGGTCGAAGATCAGCCGCCGGGCGACCTCGGGCTCGAGCGCCGCGTGGACCTCGCGCATCCCGGCCACCGCGTCGCCCGCCGGGCCGGCCGGGACCTCGAGCACCTCGGGCCCGCCCCGCAGCTGGGGGATCGTGACGAGCTGCTCGGCGGCGGCCGGGTCGAGGTGAAGCGCCGCCACCTCGCGCTCCACGCCCACGAAGTCGCGCGTCACGAGCTCGTGCAGGAGCTGGCGGCGGGCGGCCACGCTCACGCCGAAGCCGTCGAGCATCGCGGGATAGAGCGCCGCGTCGCCCAGCCCCACGCGGTAGCCCTCCAGGCCGGCCGCGTCGAGCGCGCGGCAGAGCACGGTGAGCGCCTCGACGGTCCCCTCCGGGCCGGGCGCGCCCACCAGCTCGATGCCCGCCTGGAGCATCTCGCGCGCCTGGCCGCGGCCGGAGCGCACGGAGCGGTAGGCGTGGGCGAAGTAGCAGAAGCGCAGCGGCGGCTCGGCGTGCGCGTAGCGCCCGGCGACCACCCGGGCGATCGGGATCGTCATGTCCGAGCGCAGGACGAGCACGTTGCCCTGCTCGTCGAAGAGCCGGTAGGCGGGCTCGCCGGCGGCGGCGTCTCCGCGCGCCAGCACCGCCTCGTACTCGAGCGCGGGCGTCGCGACCTCCCCATAGCCGCTCGTCTCGAACACCGCGCGCATCGCCTCCGTGATCGCGCGCAGCTCCCGCATCTCGTCCGGGAGGACGTCCCTCGTCCCTGAGGGCGTCGGGCTGATCACGCGGCGACGCGCTCGATGCGCGCGCCCAGCCCGCGCAGCCGCTCGTCGATCCGCTCGTAGCCGCGGTCGATCTGGCGGATGTTGCCGATCTCGGAGACGCCGTCGGCGCACAGGGCGGCGATCAGCATGGCCATGCCGGCGCGGATGTCGGGCGACTCGACGCGCTCGCCGCGCAGTCGGCACGGCCCGGCGATGACCGCGCGGTGCGGGTCGCAGAGGATGATGTTGGCGCCCATCAGCACGAGCTTGTCCGTGAAGACCAGGCGGTTCTCGAACATCTTCTCGAACATCAGCACCGTCCCCTCCGACTGGGTCGCCAGGGCGACTGCGATGGAAGTGAGGTCGGCGGGGAAGGCCGGCCACGGGCCGTCCTCCACCTTGGACTGATAGCCGCCCGCGTCGCGCTCGACCACCAGCTTCTGCCCGCCGGGCACGAGCACGTCGCCGTCCTCGAACTCCGAGCGCAGCCCGAGGCGGCTGAAGACGAGCCGGATCATCCGCAGGTCGTCGGGCACGCAGTTCTTGATCCGCAGCTCACCGCCCGTGACGCCCGCGAGCGCCATGAAGGAGCCGATCTCGATGTGGTCGGGCCCGACCGTGTGCTCGCAGCCGCCGAGCTCCGCCACGCCGTGCACGGACATGACGTTCGAGCCGATCCCCGAGATCGCCGCGCCCATCCGCACGAGCATCCGCGCGAGGTCCTGGACGTGGGGCTCGGAGGCCGCGTTCTGGATGAGCGTGGTGCCGGGCGTGAGCGCCGCGGCCATCAGCGCGTTCTCCGTGCCCATCACCGACGGCTCGTCCATGAAGAAGTCGCAGGCCCTCAGCCCGCCGTTGCTCGCGCGCAGGCGGATGTCGCGCGTGTGCTCGACCTGGGCGCCCAGCGCGCGGAACGCGTCGAGGTGGGGATCGAGGCGCCGGCGGCCGATGACGTCGCCGCCCGGCGGGGGCAGCAGCGCCTCGCCGAAGCGGGCGAGCAGCGGTCCGGCGACGAGGAACGAGGCGCGGATCCGCTCCGCGAGCTTCGAGTCGACCTCCGTGGAGCGCACGGCGTCGGCCTGCAGGGCCACCGTGCCGCCCTCGCGGCGCTCGACGCGGACCCCGAGACCCTCGAGCAGCTCGATCATCGCCTGCACGTCCCTGATCTGCGGGACGTTGTGCAGCACGACCTCCTGCTCGGTGAGCAGCGAGGCGGCCAGCAGCGGCAGGGCGGCGTTCTTGTTGCCGGCGGGCACCACGGTGCCGGACAGCGGCACGCCGCCTTCGATGACGAACTTCTCCATGGGTTCAGGTCCCCGCTCGGATGACGGGACGGCGGGGGTCCGTGCCGGGGGCTGGGCTAGGGTAACAGTCATGTCTGGGGCCCTTTCTCGCGAGGCGGCGTGGGCTGAGTTCTGCGCGTGGACCGAATCTCCCTCCCTGCGCAAGCATGTCCTGGCGGTCGAGGCGGGCATGCGCGCCTACGCGCGGCGGTTCGGCGAGGACGAGGAGCTGTGGGGCGTCGTCGGCCTCCTGCACGACCTCGACTACGAGCGCCATCCCGACCCCGAGGGCGGCCATCCCCGCATCGCCATGCGCCATCTCGACGAGATGGGCCAGCCGCCCGAGCTCATCCGGGCGATCGCCTCGCACGCGGACTACCTCGACGTCCCGCGCGAGACCCTGATGGAGAAGGCCCTCTACGCGGTCGACGAGCTCTCCGGGTTCGTGATGGCGTGCGCCTACGTGCGCCCCGAGGGCATCCACGGCATGACCCCCAAGTCGGTGAAGAAGAAGATGAAGACGCCGGCGTTCGCCGCCGCCATCCCGCGCGAGGACCTCCGCCGCGGGGCCGAGGACCTGGGCGTCGACTTCGACGAGCACGTCGCCTTTCTGATCGCCGCCCTCGAGGAGCGCGCCGACGAGCTCGAGCTCCACGGCTCGGGCGCCGCCGCCTGACCGCCCCGCTATCGTCCGCGCGCATGCCGGAGGCGCTCAAGATCGTCGTGATGGACGGGGACGAGACCGGCCAGGAGCTGCTCGAGGCGGCCCTCGGCGTCCTCGATCCCGAGGTCCTCGACATGGAGCTCGACCTCGAGCGCCACGACCTCTCCCTCGAGCGCCGGCGCGAGACGGGCAACGCCGTCGTCACCGACGCCGCGCAGGCCATGTGCTGCTCGGGCTTCGGGATCAAGGCGGCCACCGTCACCCCTGAGGGCCGCGACGACGTCGGCTCGCCCAACCGCATCCTCCGCGAGGGTGTCGACGGCAAGGTGATCATCCGCACCGGCCGCCGGATCCCCGGCGTCGTGGGCCCGGTCTCCGGTGTCCACCATCCGATCTCGGTCGTCCGCATGGCCGTCGAGGACGCCTACGGCGCCAAGCAGTGGCGCGAGGGCGCCGAGGGCGCCGACGACGAGATCGCCTACCGGACCGAGAAGGTCACCCGCTCGACCTGCCGCGCGGTCGCCGAGTACGCCTTCCGCACCGCCGAGCGCATCGACGCCCAGGTCTACGGCGGGCCGAAGTGGACGGTCTCCCCCCTCTACGAGGGGATGCTCAAGGAGGAGATGGACGCCGCGGCCGCCCGCCACGCGGGCGTCACCTACCGCCCGGTGCTCATCGACGCGACCTACGCCGGCCTGCTCACCGGCGCCGCGCAGTCGCCGCTCGTCATCCCCGCGCTCAACCGCGACGGCGACTGCCTCTCGGACATGGTGCTGCCGATGTTCGGCTCGATCGCCGGCGCGGAGTCCGTCCTGCTCGCCTTCGACGACGACCACGAGGTCGACGTCGCGATGGCCGAGGCGCCGCACGGCACCGCGCCGTCCCTGCAGGGCAAGGACCTCGCCAACCCGATGGCGATGATCCTCGCCTGCGGGGCCGTCCTCGGCTATGCGGCGGTCAAGGGCTACGCGGGCGCCGAGCGCGCCTCGCGCGCGATCTACGAGTCGGTGCTCGAGACGGTCGCCGGCGGGGTGAAGACCGTCGATCTGGGCGGCCACGCGACCACGTCGGAGTTCTCCGCCGCCGTCGTCGAGAAGACGAGGACGAAGGTCGACATCTGGGCGTCGCTCGGCAGCCGCTGAGGCGGCGGGCGGCGACGGGCGCTCGCGTCTAGTCCAGGACGGGCAGGTCGACGTCCTCGAGCAGGTCGAGGACGTGGAGCATGCAGCCGGGCGGGTTGACGATCACGAGCCCGCCGCCGGCGGCCTCGAGGCGGGCGTGGCTCATGGCGAGCCGCCCGATCACGCTCAGGTCGACGAACTCGACGTCCGTGGCGTCCACGACGAGCGACTCGGGGGCCCAGCGCTCGCCGCGCCGCAGGGCGGCGTCGAGGGCGGGCAGGGAGGCGAGGTCGAGCTCGCCGGCCAGCCGGAGCGTCGCGGTGTCGTCGTCGAGGCGCTCGAGCACCACGATCGAGTGGTCGCCGGTCATGATGGCCTCTGGGCCGGGCGGCCGGCAGGGGCGGCGGTCGCGGGAGCGGAGCCGCAGTTCGAGCTCGCGGCCCCGGGAGCGGTTGAGATGAGTGGTCGGCACGTCGGTGAGCCTCGCCTCCAAGTTGGATGGGGACCGAGTCCGTTCACAGCCGTCGGGCCTGGCTGCGGGCGTGCTCCGAGTTCCTGCCTGTCGCGATCGGGCGGCACCGTGAGCGGCCCGCCCGTCGCTCCACCACCCAGTGTACGCCCTAGCGCAAACCCGTCCCGACCTCGTCCTCGGCGCGCGCCACCCGGGCACCCGTGTTGCGCGAGCGTCCGAGCGGAAGCCCGGCCGCCTCACGCGCCCGGTCGGACAGATGGCGGACCCGCCGGCGCCGGTAGCTGAGCCGCTGGACGTAGAGGGTGGCGGTGCCG
This sequence comes from Actinomycetota bacterium, assembly GCA_030773575.1. GTDB lineage: Bacteria > Actinomycetota > Thermoleophilia > Solirubrobacterales > Solirubrobacteraceae > JACCYI01. Next base: position 1,765 of record JALYMV010000367.1, on the reverse strand, counting down.
GCGAGGAGGATCGCAGTGAGGTTGACGGCGAGCTGGCCGATCGACCCTCGGAAGCCGGTCCAGTCGCCGTAAGCGGCGGCGATGCCGATCCCGGCCGCGGCGGGGATCGTGGTGACCGAGATCAGCACCCCGATCAGCGCGCCGGACTTCGACGTCGCGAGCGACAGCATCCCGGCCGCCCCTGCGCACGCGGCGACGAAGAACGCGAAGAAGTCGGGGCTGGAGACGATCGCGTAAATCACGTCGCCCTCGTCGCCGATGTCCTGGGGCGCCAGGCCGGTGGCCTTGAAGAGCAGCGTGGCGAGGTAGACGATGACGATCGCCAGCGGGAAGCCGAGCGCCAGGGCGAGGGCCGAGCGTGCCGCCAGCGGCCTCCGGCGCTGCACGGCGGCGACGCAGAAGCCGGCGATCGGCCCGAACTCCGGCCCCACCACCATGGCGCCCACGATCAGGATGGGCTGGTCGAGCAGGATCCCCACCGCGGCGATGAGGCCCGCCAGGACCATGAAGAGCAGGAAGACCCCCGAGAGCTCGACGTTCTCCTCCGTGCGCTCCTCGACCTGCTCCCAGACCACCGCGTCGGCGACCGCCCCCTTGGCCTCCTTCTCGGCCTGCTCAGCGAAATGCCCGATCTCCGTGTCGATGATCTCGAGGGCGATCGAGCCGTCCTCGTGGATGCCGAGCTCCTTGAGGTCGGAGAGCACGACGCTCGTGTCCTCGTGCGCGACGTCGGCGAGGATCACGTCCCCGTCCGGCCGCCGCGCGACGCCCTCGAGCAGGACCACGTTGCAGACCGAAGCCGTCTGCAGCAGCAGGTCGACGGCGTTCTGGGTCCTGTCGGGCGGGACGACGATGCGCAGGTGGACCATCCGGTGAGCGAGCCTAGCTCGCCATGCGGCCGGCGGGCTCCGGATCGCTCAGGGCGGCGCGGATCGTGTCGGGGATCGGCGTCTTCGCGTAGGTCTCGGAGTCGACGAAGACGTGGACCATCTCGCCCTCGACGAGCAGCTCGCCGTCGCGCAGGACGCGGTTGCGGGTGCGCATCGAGGTCGTCCCGAGGTGCTCGACCGTCACCTCGAGGTCGATCTCCTCGTCGAAGCGGGCCGGCTTGCGGAAGCGGGCGACGACCTCGGCCACCACCAGGTCGACGCCGTCGTCGAGCATGGCCCCGTAGGACCCGATCGCCGCACGCCAGAGCTCGGTGAGCGCGATGTCGAAAAACGCGACGTAGTGCGCGTTGAAGACGTGGCCTTGGGCGTCGCACTCGGCGTAGCGGACGCGGATGCGGTGCGTATGGCTGCTCGGCACGATGGCGAATCTAGCGCCCGTGCAAGTTCGGTTGCAGGACGGGGGCGCACTTTGTGCGCTCCAGAGCCAAAGCGGCCCGCCAACGGGCGGCAGGGCCGGTCGCCAGTGCCGATTCCGTCCGAGGCGATATCTAGCCTTGCGAACACATGTTCCCAACCCCGACGACCCGTCGCCCGAACAAGCGCTCGCTCCGCGAGCTGGTGCGCACCGCCGCGGAGACGGCACTCGAGCTCGCCACGCTGGGAGAGGCAACCCCCTCGGCGCCGCACTTGCGGCCCGAGACGCCCCCGGCCGTGGCGAGGCACCCGCACCGCCGACCCCTCGGTCGTCGTCCGCGGGCGCGCAGGCCGGGAGCGGCCCCCGCGCGCACGCAGGTCTGCACCACGCCGCTGGCTCGCACGAGCCGGACGGCGCCGGTCGCCTGACCATCACGCCCCGCCGGCGCCCGGTCTGGGAG
>JALYMV010000366.1 GCA_030773575.1 Actinomycetota bacterium | reverse complement strand
GGCCGCATGGGCGTCGGCGGGCGCGTCGCCGATGGTCACCGCGCTCCCGCAGCGCGCGCAGCGCAGCAGGAGGTAGGTCGCAGCGGCGCCGGGCTCGGCCGCCGGCACCCGCCGCCACGCGGCCAGGCCGTCGGCGCCGCAGGCGGGGCAGCAGTCCGGGCTAGGCGTCGCCGCGCTCGTGGAAGAAGAAGTCGGGCGCGACCGCGCGGGTGACCCGGGAGGAGAGCTGGTGGGCGAGGTCGGCGTCGCCCGTCCGCGACGCGAGGTCGTCGAGCGTGAGAATCCCCCGCAGCTCCTCCGTGTCGACGATCACCAGCCGCCGCACCCCGTGGCGGACCATCAGCTCGGCCGCCTCATGGACGTCCATGTCGGGCGCGCCGGTGATCACGGGCGCCGACGCGTGGTCGGCCGCGTGGTCGCCGTAGTCGCGGCCGTCGGCGACGACCGAGACCGCGAGGTCGCGATCGGTGACGAAGCCGACCGGCTGGCTGCCCTCGACGAGCACGACGGAGCCGACGTTGCGCTCGCGCATGAGCTCCGCGATCTCGCGGACCGTGCAGTCCGGCGACGCGGTGATCACGGACTCGGTCATGACATCGCGGATCAGCACGGCGCGAGTCTACAATCGCGGCGCGTGGCCGTCCGCACCCAACGCCAGCTCGCCAACCGCCGCCGCGTCGAGCGGCTGATCCGCCTTATGGCGCCCGCTCTCGACCTCGTGCTGCTCGCCGGCGAGCAGGTCTCCCGGGTGGCCGGCCGCAACGAGCTCGACCCCGAGCCGCCGCGTCGCAGCGCCGGCCCGGGGCAGATCCGCACGCCGATCGGGATCAGCGGAACGCGAAGCGACGGGTGAAGCGCAGGCCCTCGATCGCCTGGCCGGGGGCTGGCGCAGCGGTTCGTCGTGTTGGCGTCCGCGGTGCAGTAGGTGATCGGGGCCGCGCAAGGGCCGCGGGACCCAACCCGCGACCGGGACCGTCCTAGGATGTGGCGACCGTGGGCTCGGAACCGACGCTTGCCTGGGAGGCGCGCCAGCGCCCGCGCGCCGCGCTCGCGGCCGTCCTCGCGTCCCTGCTGATCCTCGGCAGCTACATCGCCGAGGCGGTCCTGCTCTCGGACTCCCCGCTCGCGTCGGTGTTGCCGAGCATCGCGAGCGCCGGCCAGCCGGGCCCCGCCGGCGAGGCGCAGAGCCTCACCGTGCCGCGCTACGAGTACCTCTCCGACCGCTCGGCCGGCCTGATCGCGGCCTACGTGGCCCGCGCGATCGGCTTCCTGCTGATGGGCCTGGCGCTGACCGTGCTGGCGTTCGCCACCCGCGCCCGGCTGCCCCTCTCCCGGCCGGCCCTCTACCTGCCGCTCGTGGGCGGCGGGCTGCTGGCGATCGGCAACCTGGTCGCGCCGGTCGGGACGGTGATCGCGGTCAACGAGTTCCTCGACGGGCCGCGGACGGTCGACGCCGCGGCGGACGTCGGCTCGAGCGCGCTGACGGCGGCGGCCAGCCTGATCGAGTTCTTCGGGCGCGTGGCCATCGCCGGTGCGTTCATCCTCGTCTGCCTCAACGCGATGCGGGCGGGCCTGCTCACCCGCTTCATGGGCGTGCTCGGGATCCTCTGCGGACCCCTGTTCGTGGTGCAGATCGCGAGCCCGCTGCCCGTCGTGCAGTCCTTCTGGCTCGCGGCGTTCGCGTGGCTCATGCTCGGCCGCTGGCCGGGCGGCGACCCGCCCGCGTGGCGCACCGGCGAGGCGGTCCCGTGGCCGACGCAGCAGGAGCTGCGCGAGGCCCGCGAGAGCCGGGAGCCGGCGCGCCGCGAGCGCGAGCCTAAGGTCAAGCCGGCGTCCGAGCCGGCCGCCGTCGCGGCGGGCTCGGCGCACTCCGCGTCCAAGAAGAAGAAGCGCAAGCGCCGCGGGTAGCTCGCCCCGTTCGTCGCAGCGGGGCACCGTTCATCGACTCGTGGCTGGCGTCACGAGACCGACGTCCCTACTCTCTCGTCCGGGGGATTTTCCCCGCCATTCAAAGGAGGAGGAGCGATGGCGGACCAGGTGTCGAAGCAGCACATCGACTGGGAGGAGATCGAGGGCACGCCCGAGTTCCAGGAGCTCGTGCGCAAGCGGCGCTCGTTCGTCGTGCCGGCGACGATCTTCTTCCTGGCCTGGTACATGGGTTTCATCCTGCTCGCGGCCTATGCCGAGGGCTTCATGTCTGAACGGATCTACGAGGGCCTCACCGTGGGCTACGTGCTCGCGCTGACCCAGTTCCTGATGGTGCTCGTCCTCGGGATCACGTACCTGCGCCGCGCCGACAAGGTCTACGACCCGCTGGCCGAGAAGGCCATCGCGCGCTACCAGCACGACGACCCCGCCTCCGCGACGGTGCCCGCGGGCCGGGCGGCCCGCCCGGGCACCGACCACCCCACGACCACCGGCAGCCGGGCGGCCACGCGATGACCGTCCTCGCCGCGGTCAACACCGAGGCGCTCGTCGTCTCCTCCATCGTCCTGGCGATCACGCTGGCGATCACCGCCTGGGCCTCCAGGCGCGCGCAGAGCGCGGACAACTTCTACGCCGCCGGGCGCGGCATCACCGGTCTGCAGAACGGCTTGGCGATCTCCGGCGACTACCTCAGCGCCGCGTCGTTCCTGGGCATCGCCGGGCTCATCTACCTCTACGGCTTCGACGGGTTCCTCTACTCCATCGGCTTCCTGGTCGCCTTCCTCACGGTGATGTTCCTGCTGGCCGAGCGGATGCGCAACGCCGGCAAGTACACGATCGCCGACGTCCTGGCCTTCCGCCTGCGCGAGCGACCGGCTCGCGTGGCGGCCGCCCTCGGCACGCTCAACGTCGCGGCCTTCTACCTCATCGCGCAGATGGTGGGCGCCGGCGTGCTCATCCAGGCGCTGGTCGGCATCGACTTCTCGCTCGCCGTGATCATCACGGGCGTCTTCATGCTCACCTACGTGATCTTCGGCGGCATGGTCGCGACGACGTGGGTGCAGATCGTCAAGGCCGTCCTGCTCATGACGGGCATCGTCGTGATGTCGTTCCTCGTGCTCGTCAAGACGAGCTTCAACCCGATCGAGCTCTTCAACCAGGCCGAGCAGAAGGGCAGGGCGGAGGGCTCGACGTTCTCGCTCGGCCCGGGCACGTTCCTCACGAACCCGATCGACACGGTGTCCCTCGGGCTCGCGCTCGTGCTCGGCACCGCGGGCCTGCCCCACATCCTCATGCGGTTCTTCACCGTCCCGAACGCCAAGGCCGCGCGGTCCTCGGTCGTGACCGCGATGTTCATCATCGGCTTCTTCTACCTCCTGACGACGGTCATCGGATTCGGCGCCCGCGCGATTCTCGGCCAGGGCGGCGTGGAGGCCGCCGGCAAGGGCGGCAACCTCGCCGCGCCGAACCTCGCCGGCGAGCTCGGCGGCGACATCTTCCTGGCGATCATCGTCGGCATCGCGTTCGCCACGATCCTCGCCGTGGTCGCCGGCCTCGTCCTCTCGGCCTCGGGCGCCGTGGCACACGACATCTGGTCGAGCATCGTGCGCAAGGGCAAGGACTCAGAGCGCGAGGAGGTGCTCGTCGCCAAGATCGCCGCCGGCGCCATCGGAGCGATCGCCATCCTCGTCGCCGTCATCGGCGGCGCGGGCCTGAACGTGTCGTTCATGGTCGGCCTCGCGTTCGCGATCGCCGCGAGCGCGAACTTCCCGGCACTCCTGCTCGCACTGACCTGGCGGCGCTTCAACACCGCCGGCGCGGTGACCGGCGTCCTGTTCGGGGTCGTGTCGGCGCTCGGGCTCATCATCATCAGCCCGATCGTCCACGGCGGGCCTCCCGGCGCGCCCGACACCGGCGTGTTCACGTGGTACGACCTCAACAACCCTGGCCTCATCTCGATCCCGATGGGCTTCCTCGGCTGCTTCCTCGGCACGGTGCTCTCCAAGGAGCGCGGCGCCGAGCGGTCGTTCCACGAGCTCTACGTCCGCTCGGAGACCGGCCTGGGGGCGGAGAAGGCGCTCGCCCGCCACTGAGCGGGTAAGCACCCTCCGACGGACCCGAGAGACAGGAGAGAGAAGGCGATGGCTGACGGCGCGACGCTCGAGAAGGACCTGGAACAGCTGCTCGACCAGGAGCGCTTCGCGCCGCCGGCCGGGTTCGCCGAGCAGGCGAACGTCACCGACCGCGCGGAGCTCGACGCGGCCGCCGAGGCCGACCACGAGGCGTTCTGGGAGCGCCAGGCGCGCGCGCTCGACTGGGCCGAGCCGTGGAGCCAGGTGCTCGACTGGTCGAACCCGCCGTTCGCCAAGTGGTTCGTCGGTGGCAAGCTCAACGTCGCCTACAACTGCGTCGACCGCCACGTCGAGGCGGGGATCGGCGACCGCGTCGCGTTCCACTGGCGCGGGGAGGAGGGCGAGGAGCGCGACGTCACCTACGCCGACCTGCACCGCGACGTCCAGCGCTTCGCCAACGCGCTCTCCGACCGCGGGATCGGGCCGGGCGACGTCGTCGGGATCTACCTGCCGATGATCCCCGAGGTCGTCGTGGCGATGCTCGCCTGCGCGCGGATCGGCGCGCCGCACAACGTGGTGTTCGGCGGCTTCAGCGCCGAGTCGGTGCGCGAGCGCATGGAGGTGTCGGACGCCAAGGCGCTCGTGACCGTCGACTTCGCGCGGCGCAAGGGCAAGGCCGCGCCGGTCAAGGCGTCGGTCGACGAGGTGATGGGCGACCTCGACTCGCTCGAGACGATCTTCGTCGTGCAGGCGGTCGGGGGCGACGCGCCGATGACCGAGGGGCGCGACGTGTGGTTCCACGAGGCCATGGCGGCGGCGGCGCCCGAGTGCCCGGCCGAGCCCTTCGACGCCGAGCAGCCGCTCTTCATCCTCTACTCGAGCGGGTCGACGGCCAAGCCCAAGGGGATCCTGCACACGAGCGGCGGCTACCTGACGGGCGTCGCCTACACCCACAAGCTCGTCTTCGACCTCAAGCCGGAGTCCGACGTCTACTTCTGCTCGGCCGACGTCGGCTGGATCACCGGCCACTCCTACATCGTCTACGGCCCGCTGGCCAACGGCACCACCAGCGTGATGTTCGAGGGCGCCCCGGACTACCCGGACAAGGACGTCTGGTGGGAGCTGTGCGAGCGCTACGGCGTGACCATCTTCTACACCGCCCCGACCGCCATCCGCGCGTGCATGAAGTGGGGGCCGCAGTACCCCGAGCGCCACAACCTGGAGAAGCTGCGCCTCCTCGGCTCGGTCGGCGAGCCCATCAACCCGAAGGCATGGCTCTGGTACCACAAGGTCGTCGGCGGCGGCCGCTGCCCGATCGTCGACACCTGGTGGCAGACGGAGACGGGCCAGATCATGATCTCGCCGCTGCCGGGCGTGACGGAGACCAAGCCGGGCTCGGCCACCCAGCCGCTGCCGGGCGTCGACGCGCGGGTGGTCGACGAGCAGGGCGAGGACGCCGGCACCGCCCAGGGCTACCTCACGATCAACCGGCCGTGGCCGGCGATGCTGCGCACGCTCTACGGCGACGACGAGCGCTTCGTCGAGACCTACTGGAAGAAGTACGGCCCCGAGACCTACTTCGTCGGCGACGCCGCCCGCGAGGATGCAGACGGCTACTTCTGGATCATCGGGCGCGTCGACGACGTGCTCAACGTGAGCGGGCACCGGATGTCGACCGCGGAGATCGAGTCGGCGATCGTCTCGCACGAGAAGGTCGCCGAGGCGGCGGTGATCGGCCAGCCCGACGAGGACACGGGCCAGTCGGTGACCGCGTTCGTGACCCTGGGCGGCGACCTCGAGGGCGGCGACGCCGAGGTCGAGGCGATCCGGGAGCACGTCGCCAAGAAGATCGGCAAGCTCGCCCGCCCCAAGCGGATCATCTGGGCCGACGACCTGCCCAAGACGCGCTCGGGCAAGATCATGCGCCGGCTGCTGCGCGACATCGCGGTCGGCCGCGAGCTCGGCGACGTCACGACGCTGCGCGACCCCGGCGTGATGGCCCAGCTGCAGGACAAGATCGCCGCCCACCAGGACGACGCGGAGTAGGCGCGGGCGGCCGGCGGGCGCCGACTATCCTGGGCCGCTCGAGGGCTCGGGATCGAGGGGAGCGAAGGTGAGCAGCTACGAGGAGGCCGTCGCCGCGCACGAGTGGCGGGTGCCCGACCGCTACAACCTCGCGCACGACGTGTGCGACAAGCACCCGCGCGAGAAGCTCGCGATGATCCACGAGGACTTCCGCGGGGCCGTCCGCGAGCTGACGTGGGGCGAGCTGCAGGACCTCGCCAACCAGGCGGCGCACGTCCTGCGTGAGGCGGGCGTCGGGCGCGGGGATCGCGTCGCGGTGGTGCTCCCCGCGCTGCCCGAGACGGCCGCCGTCTTCTTCGGCACCTGGAAGCTGGGCGCGCTGCTGCTCTCCATGTCCGTCCTCTACGGCGACGACGGGATCGCGCACCGGCTCCGCGACGCCGAGCCCGCCGTGCTCGTCACCGACGCCGCCAACGCGCCGCGCTTCGAGGCGTGGGGCGGGCGGGTGCTCGTGCTCGACGAGGGAGAAGGGCTGCTGGCCGGCGCGCCCACCGACCCCGTCTCCACCGACACGGCCGCCGACGATCCCGCCCAGCTCTACTACACCTCCGGCACCACCGGCCTGGCCAAGGGCATCGTCCACGCCCACCGCTACCTGCTCGCCCACGAGGAGTTCGTCTACTGCCACGAGGTCCAGGACGGCGAGCGCTTCCACGGCATGGGCGAGTGGGCGTGGGCCGCCGGGATCTCGCCGCTGCTCGGGCCGTGGCGGCTCGGCGCGGTGCAGCTCGTCTACCAGCGCGAGGGCGGCTTCGACCCGCACAAGCAGCTCGACTTCCTCTCGCGCCACGAGGTCACGAACGTCTTCACGACGCCGACCGCCATGCGTTCGATGATGGGGATCGCGGACGCCGGAACGCGCTACCCGCAGCGCTTCCGCCGCGTCGGCAGCGCCGGCGAGCCGCTCAACCCGGAGGCGATCCGCTGGTTCCGCGAGCAGTACGGCGTCACGGTGCTCGACTACTACGGGCTGACGGAGTCCTACCCGCTCGTCGCCAACTACCCGTTCATGGAGGTCCGCGAGGGCTCGATGGGCAAGCCGATGCCCGGCTGGGACGTGCAGATCCTCGACGAGGACGAGCGCCCGGTGGCGCAGGGCGAGCGGGGGGAGATCTGCCTGCGCGCGCGGTCGAACCCGCACTATCCGCTCGGCTACTGGAGCCCGCCCTCGGACCCCACCGCGAACGAGGCGGCGGCGCGCGAGACGTTCGGCGGCGAGTGGTTCCACACCAAGGACGCCGCCTCGCTCGATCCCGACGGCTACGTCTGGTACGAGGGCCGCGCCGACGACGTGATCATCGCGGCGGGCTACCGGATCGGGCCGTTCGAGGTCGAGTCGGCCTGCCTCGAGCATCCGGCGGTCCGCGAGGCGGCGGCCGTCGCCTCGCCCGACGAGCGGCGCGGCAACGTCGTCAAGGCGTTCATCGTGGTGGCCGACGGCTTCGAGGCGACGGACGAGCTCGCCGAGGAGATCAAGGCGTTCGTGCGCGACCGGCTCTCGGCCTACGCGTACCCGCGGCGCGTCGAGTTCGTGGCCGACCTCCCCAAGACCCTGACCGGCAAGATCCGCCGCATCGAGCTGCGTCAGCGCGAGGCGGAGGCGGCCGCGCGATGAGCCGCCGGGCGCCCGCCGCGATCATGCCGGCCCCCACGGCGCGGCTGCTCGGCTACGGGCTGCTCGCCTCGCTCGGCGTCACACAGTGGGCGCGGATGATCGGCGGCCTCGGCCTCGGCCGGGCGCTCGTGTGGGTGCTGGCGGGGGCCGCGGTCGCGGTCGCGGTGTGGGCGTGCGACC
>JALYMV010000365.1 GCA_030773575.1 Actinomycetota bacterium | reverse complement strand
GCCGACGTCGAGGCGGGCGCGACGGTGGAGTCGGTGCTCGCCGTGCTCGACGTCCCCGCCGATGCGCGCGGCCTGGCGGTGGCCGTCGACGCCGAGGTCGTCCCGCGCGGCGCGTGGGCGGCGGAGGAGCTGCGCGAGGGCGCCCGCGTCGAGGTCCTCCACGCGGTGCAGGGAGGCTGACTCAAAAGCGATGGCCACCTCCACCGCCGCCGACCCGCTGCGCATCGGCGACACCACGTTCGGCTCCCGGCTCCTGCTCGGCACCGGGGGCTTCCGCTCGCTCGACGCCCTGGCCGCCGCGATCGAGGCGAGCGCCACGGAGCTCGTCACGGTCGCGCTGCGGCGGGTCGACCCCGGCCAGCGCGGGTCGCTCGTCGACGTCATCGCCTCCGCCGGGGTCAAGCTCCTGCCGAACACCGCCGGCTGCTACACGGCGCGCGACGCGGTCCTCACCGCCAGGCTCGCCCGCGAGGCGTTCGGTACGGACTGGGTCAAGCTCGAGGTCGTCGGCGACGACCGAACGCTCCTGCCCGACGCGCCGGCGCTGCTCGAGGCCGCCGAGGAGCTCGTCGACGACGGCTTCACGGTCCTGCCATACACGAGCGACGACCCGGTCCTCGCCCGCCGGCTCGAGGACGTCGGCTGCGCGGCGGTCATGCCGCTCGGCTCGCCGATCGGCTCGGGCCAGGGGATCCTCAACCCGTACAACCTGCGGCTGATCGTCGAGCGCGCGAAGGTGCCGGTGGTGCTCGACGCGGGGATCGGCACGGCGACGGACGCGACGCTCGCGATGGAGATCGGCTGCGACGCGGTCCTCTGCGCGACCGCGATCTCGCGCGCCGAGTCGCCGGTGACGATGGCCCGATCCATCCGCCTCGCCGTCGAGGCGGGCCGCCTCTCCCGCCATGCCGGGCGCATCCCGAAGCGGCTCTACGCCGAGGCCTCGACGCCCGAGGAGGGCACGCCGCACTTCGGGTGACGGGCGAGCCGGCGGCCGCGCCCCCTCAGCCCGCCGCCGCGCCGACCGCGTCGCGGCGCTCGAGCATCCGCGTCTCGCGCGGGAGCAGGCCGACCGCGAGGAACGCGAGGGCGAGGAGGGAGCCGGCGGCGAGCACCTCGACCGCGCCGAGCGCCTCGGCGACGGGCCCGGCGAGCAGGTAGCCGAGCGGCATCAGCGCGAGCGAGCCCATCCAGTCGTAGGAGGTCACGCGGGAGAGCAGGTGCGGCTCGACGCGCTCGGCGAGCGCGGTCAGCCACCACACGTCGAACAGCGCGATCCCTGCGCCCGCCACGACGGTGAGCGCCAGCACGAGCGCGAGCGGCTGCCCGAGCGCGAACGCCACACCCGACACGGGCCACAGCAGGACGAAGAGCATCCCGAGCCGCATCGGGTGGCGGGGCCGCCAGCGGATCGCCACCACCGAGCCGGCGACCGTCCCGGCGCCCAACGCCGCCATCCACACCCCGTAGACCCCGGTCGAGCCGTACTGCTCGTCGCCGACCACCGGCCCGAGCACGAACAGCGGCGCGAGGCCGACGAGCAGAGCGAGGCTGAAGACCGCGATCGTCACCCACACCCACGCGCGGGCGCGGACCGCGTCGAAGCCCTCGCGCAGCTCGGTGAGCACCGTCGTGCGCACCGTTGCCTCGCCGCGCGCCCGCGGCCGCACGCGGAGCAGGAGCACCGCGCTGACCAGGAAGGTCGCGGCGTCGAGCGCGAACGCCACGCCGCCGCCGACGCCGAGCACCAGCGCGGTGGCGAGCGCCGGCCCCACGAACTCCGCCAGGTTGTTGACGAACCCGGTCAGCGCGTTGACCTCCTGGATCTCCTCCTCGGGCACCGTCTGCGGCACGAGCCCGGTGTAGGCCGGGCGGAAGAACGCCTCGGCCGTCCCGAAGAGCGCCTCGATGACCACGATGTGCCAGACCTCGACCGCGCCCGCGAAGATGAGCGCCGCCAGCAGCGCGTGCAGGACGCAGCGGACGAGGTCGGAGGCCACCATCACGCGGTGGCGCGGCAGGCGGTCGGCCCACACGCCGCCGATCGCCAGGAAGCCGACGAGGGGGATCGCGTGCGCGGCGAGCACCAGCCCGAGGTCGGTCGGGGAGCCGGTGAGGTCGGTGACGTAGAGCGCCAGCGCGACGACCACGAGGCGGTCGCCGACGTTGCTCGCCGTCTGGCCGAGCCACAGGTGGCGGAAGTCCCGGTGGCGCAGGACCCGCGCGAGCTGCCGGGCGTTCAGGTGCGTCATCCTGCGCGCCACGATGACGCACGACGAGCTCGCCGACGGCTGGGAGCGCGCATGGTCCGGGCGCGATCGAGCCGCGTTCGAACCCGTCTGCCACGCCGATGTCCACTACGAGGACCCGCTCACCACCGAGCCGCTCGAGGGCGCGGAGGCGATCGCCGCCCACGCGGCGCGGCTGTGGGCCGCCTTCCCCGACGCGCGCCTGCAGCGGACGGGGGAGCGGCTGACCGACGGCCGCTACCTGGCCGCGCCGGCGAAGCTGCTCGCCAACCACACCGAGCCGCTCGAGGGCCTCGCCGCGACGGGGCGCTTCGTGATCGTGCACGCCGTCTTCTACTGCGAGCTCGCCGAGGGGCGGCTGCTGCGGGTCCGCGCCTTCTTCGACCTCTACGACGCCGCGATGCAGCTCGGCATCCTCCCCCGGCCGGGGACGATGAGCGAGAAGGCGCTGCTCGCGCTGCGCGGCTTCGGCCTGCGGGCCGGCGGCCGGGAGCGCTTCGACCGCTGACCTACTCGACGGTGAGGGTGCCCTCCATCCCGGGGTGGACGGTGCAGACGTACTTCACCGTGCCGGCCTTCTCGGCCTTCCACTCGAAGGTCTTGCCCTTGCCGAACAGCTCGGACCTGAAGTCGGCGCCCTCCGTGGCGGTCGCGTCGTGCTCGACGCTGTCCTCGTTGACCCAGGTCACCGTGTCGCCCACCTTGACCGTCTTGTCACGGGGCTGGAACTCGATGTTCTTCATGGCGATCTTGGCGCCGGCGGCGGTGCCCGGGGCCTGCTCGGAGGCGCCCGGGTTCGACGCGGGTCCGGTGGAGGTGTCCTCGTCGGTGCCGCCGCCGCAGCCGGCGAGGCCGAGGACGAGGGCGGCGAGGGCGGCGGGAAGCGGCGTGGTTCGCATGGGCTAGATCCTAGGAGGGGCGGGACGCCGTAGGGTCGCTCTCCCGTGCGTGGAGGGCGAGGAGCAGCTCGAAGCGCGCGCGTGGATCGTCGAGCGCGTCGCCGAACGCCTCGCGCAGCTGCCCGAAGCGGTAGCGGATGGTCTGCGGGTGGACGTGGAGCGCCCGCGCGGTCGCGGGGACGTTGCCCTGGTGGTCGAGCCAGGCCAGCAGCGTCGCCTCCTGGCGCGCGCGGGGGCCGGGGGCGAGCCCGTCGAGCGGCGCCAGGC